>DAHXKV010000034.1 GCA_027366155.1 Microcaldota archaeon | reverse complement strand
GAGAGTTGCCTCCTGCTGGGGTCTTACATTCTCTCCCTGAGCGTGACTTCCCCTCTGTCCGAGGGTAGCTCTCTTGAGTATGTTTATTGATGCGTTTATGTCCCTGTCCTTTGACATTCCGCACCTCTGGCAGTTGTACGTCCTTTCAGAAAGTGGCATCTCCCGAATGTTGCCACAATTACTGCATGTCTTTGAGGTGTTTCTTGCATCCACTTTGACTAAACTCAAACCAGCACTTTCAGCCTTGTACGAGAGCAGTTGGATGAATCTGTTCCATGAAGCATCCTGTATTGAACCTGCCAACCGGTGGTTCTTCACCATGTTTTTTATATGGAGGTCTTCCACTGCGAATGAGGTGTATCCTGAATTGACGAGAGTGTCTGAAAGTTTATGCAGGTAGTCATCTGATTGGTTTGTGGAATATTTGTATGTTCTTTGAAGTCCCATCTTCGCCATCTCACGCCTCTTCGAACCCTTAGCTCTTCTTGCCACCCTTTTTTGCCAGATGGCAATCCTCTTTCTTTTCTGCTGCATGAACTTTGGCTTCCCTACCTTTGTTCCGTCAGAAAGTGCAATGAATGAATCTAATCCCAAATCTATTCCTACTGGATTGGTGTTCTTCACTTCTGGAATTTTGATGTCAGTTATCGCAGTGAAAATTGCATAATACTTATCAGCATCCTTCTTGATTGAGAGTGTTTTGATTCTGCCTTCGATTGTTCTGTGTAGTTCTATTGGCATGGTCCCTATCCTTGAAACCCTAAGTCTTCCTTTATGAATTGAGAAGGAACCATTGTCCTGCGGATATGTTATTGACTTGTATCTGTCCCTTGACCTGAATCTTGGAAATCCGACTTCCTGTTTCTTTCCTTGCTTCTTCTCCTTTACTCTTCTGAAGAAGTTCTGATACGCATTTAGAAGCCTGTACTCTATTTCGGATCTTGTCTGCGAATACAGTTTCAGGTATTTCTTGTCCCCTTGGATTATCTCCTTCACGAACCTGTTGAACTGAGCCATCGAAACCTTTGTCTTTCCGTTTTTATAGGATTCTGTTGACTTCTCAAGAATCTTGTTATAGAATTGCTGTGCAAGGATTAGACGCTCATCTATCTCCTCCTGCCTTGTGGCGTCAGGATAGATTCTGAACTTGTAGGCTCTTGTCAGTTCCATTATCTCCTTCTCTTTCCTTTTGATACAATATAATCAATAATGATACTACGCATAATTAGAATTATGCCGACGATTAGCAATAACCATCCAGTAGGAGATATCGGTAAGAAGCCAAATACAATGTGATAACATGAGAATCCTCCTGGATTTGGCGGTTGCGAAGGACAAGAGCCATGGTCTGCCTGAGTCAGAAACCCACCAACAATAATTAGGATAACTCCAATGATAGCCAATAAAGGTAGGTTCTTTCCCATCACACTCCCTTTTGTTCATCTATGTATTTCTTGATTGGGGCATATGAAACATGTCCATGTGTTGAAACAAAGTAACTCCTTGTCCATAATGTTGGAAGTTTTAGTCGCAGGTCTGCAAATTCCTCCCTTAGTTGATGCGAGGTGTATCCCTTTATCTGTCCGATTATGTAGTTTGGCGTTTGAAGAGGTTTGCCTTCTATAAAGAGATGGACGTGGTCTGGCATGATTTCAAGTGCAAGGACTTTGCACCCCAATCGATCTGCCTTCTCCTTTATCAGTTCCTTTAGTCGTTGTTCCACTTTACCAACCAATACCTTTCTCCTGTATTTTGGGCACCAGACGAAATGATAACCAATGAAATGAACACTTGTTTCAGAAGCACTATATCCTTTTGGCATGAATGATATATGCGCATACTCTTATATATATACATATTGGCACCATACTTCCTATGAGAGCAGTTCGCTTTCATCCCATCCTAAAGGGAACCCTCTAATAAGAGAGTGTGGGTTTCCAGCTCATTTTGTTAAAGAACATATATAAACTGTAATATAAAACTATATTTGTGGGCTAAACCACGTTATGGTAAAATGGCAATGGGATTTGAAAACGTACCTGAGGAATTTGTGAGCAAGACAGCATTCTTCGACTACAAGACGCCGGTTACCGAGCTTATGCCAAAACTCGAGAGGTTAGGCACCATAATAATCCTAAAGAACAATGAGTATTCCGGAGTTCTCGACAGCAGGACCATATCAAGAAGCGGAAGGCCTAATGTATCCAAAAAGGAAGCGGCAGGCAAATACGCGCTCAAGGTGCCGACGATAGGGCGCGAGACCTCCATTTCGAAGGCAATACACGATTTTTACAGCACGGGTGTTAAGGCCCTGCCCTACTATGACTCCGGAAAGATAACTGGTGTAGTGCACAGAGACTCGATGCTCAGGGCAATACTCTCGATGCACATGCTCTCCAGCTCAACTGCAGGTGAACTCATGTCAACGCCTCTGCTTGCCATAGACTCTGAAAAAAGCCTGGCAGAGGCATCCTCAATCATGCGCCACAACCGGGTAAACAGGCTTGTGGTGACGTCATCAGGCAAATTTCTGGGCATCATAACCTACAGGGACATAATGGACTACTCTGCAAGTATTTCCCAGCGAGGCTCAACGCCAATGGAAGCCACTACCGCAAGGAAGGGAAGCGTCTCAGAAATAGTGGAGAAAAACGTCAACACCATAGGGCACAAGGAGAGCGTGGACGAGGCCATACGGATAATGGCAAAGAAAGGGGTCTCCTCGCTGCTTGTGACTCGAAGCGGAAAGCCAGCAGGGATGCTCTCAGTGAAGGACATACTGGGTGCAGCCTCGGTGCAATCGAATGCAGAAGCGTCAGAAGGCATAATAATCTCCGGCCTGGAAGGGAGCATGAAGCAGTACGAGGAAGAGATAACGGGGGAAGTCGAGGCAACAGTGGAAAAGATAAACCGCTTCACCAAATTCGATGTCGAGAGCATCTCGATACACGTGCGCAAGCACAAGGTACGCAACTACGAAATAAAAGCAAGGGTCTGGCTTGAGAAGGCCGGAGCAGTTTCGGTATTTGCGGAAGGATTCTCGCTTGAGTTCACGCTCAAGGATGCCCTTACGAGGCTCTACAACACCATAGAAAACAGGAAAGAGATTGTATACGCCTTAAAGAAAAGCGCAGAGAGCCAGTACGAACGCGACGAGAAAGAGGAATGAATTAAGTGAATGTAAAATCCCAGTCAAGCTTCGAGTTGCTTGTCACCATGACTTTCGGGCTTGCAATCCTGCTTCCTCTTGTGGTCATAGCATTCCTCCAGCTTTCCAATTCCAACGCCTCGCTCTCCTCTGCGGGAGCGCAGCAGGCAGCCAGCAAGCTCTCAAGTGTGGCCTCGCTTGTGGGCGCCGAGGGCCCGCCAGCAAGGCAGTTCGTCCAGATACAGGTTCCAAGCGACGTACAGTACATATTTGTAGGAACTAGCGGCGACGGGATAGGCCACGAGGTCATATTCGTGATAAGGGTACCGAATGGTATAAGCTACGTGACCTCCTACTCCCCTGTAAACGTAAGCGGCAATCTCGGAGGACAGGTCAACCAGGGCACATACATAATAAACGTGAGCGCCGAGGCCAACTGCCCAAGCAACCTGAACCTTCCATGCGTCTACATGTCTCCGGTGATATGAGGGAAATTGATGCATCATAGAAAACTGCAGATATCTCTCGAATTCATGCTTGTATTTTCGTTCGTCATAACGATATTTGCCGTGCTATTTTTCATAATAGCCACGAGGACCTCACTAGTCTTCAACCAGCAGGCGTACTCGCAGGTGCAGTTCGTAGCCCAGGATGTGGCAGAGCAGCTCAGTGCGGCACAGAGTGCGGGAAACGGCTACTCCGCAAACGTGGTAATAGAAACGGGATACGGAATAAACCCCTACAACATAACCATACTTAAAAACGGGGAGGTCATAGTCGTAGACCAAGAGGCAACCCAGAAAATACAGTCGATAGCTTTCTCGCAGGCGCGAAATCTCATAGTGGCCAATGTAATAGACACGGGTTACATGTACCTGCAAAACCTGAACGGAGTAGTCTGCGTGGACACCCAGTGCAGCCTTGGCCAGAGCTATGCAAAGCTCCTCAGCGTCTCAGGGACGCCTGTCCAAGCAGCAGAATTCAATGGCAATGGGAACTCGCTGGCCTCGCTCTCCCAGGGAAGCTACATAACCTTCTCGGGTAACACGCTACCGCTCGGCAGTTCCGCCAGGTCCGCATTCGCCTGGGTAATGATACCAAGCAACACGGGCATCTACGATGTGTTTAGCTACGGACTAAATGCACCCGAAGAGGGCGCAGACCTGAGGATAAATGCTGGGCAGCTCGAGTTTTCCGGGATACAGGACCATTTCATAAGCTCGCTCAGCCTTAAGCCAAATCAATGGTATTTCATTGGTTATACTTACTCTCAAGGAGCTGCCAACGTAGTCCTCTATCTCAACTCAAACTCCCAGCCAGGAGCCCTTAGCGGCAGCACGGCATTAAACACGCAGGCAGGTTCCGGCGCAATAGGCGCTTCGTCATTCAACGCCTACACATTCAACGGCGACATTGCTAACATACAGGTTTACAACACGACCCTTTCGCAGAGCCAGGTGTCTTCCATATACAACCAAGGCATCGCAGGCACTCCCCTCCCATATCCTGCCAATATCGTCGGATGGTGGCCGCTTAACGGCAATTCAAATGACTATTCGGGAAGAAACGATAAGGGGATTGCCTCGTCGCCAATTTTCTATCCCTCGGTCTACTACGTGAAGGCATACGCGACAAACTCCTCAGGAAATCCTTCCCCGAATTCCATCATAGGCTTCGCATCTAGCTCGGGGAACTTTAAGGGCAAACCGTTCTACATAAACAAGACTACCTCATCAGGAACCTCTACTGCACTGCTCTCATCCAATGACACAGGGTCAATAGCCAGCCTCAGCGTCATTGCCTACAACGGCAATTACTCTGCCGAAAACAGCCTGGTGGCATGGTGGCCCATGTCAGAAGGCTTCGTCTCCGGTTCCAGCATTGCTACTTCCTCTTCAAACTCTGTAACCGTCCCCCTGAGCGTCATCAACTATCTTCCCGTAAATATAATCAACACCGAAACGTCACCAACGCCAGCCAACTTCCAGCAGATGATTACGGTGGACAGCGCCTTATACTCCTCTTTCGAGGCATCAAACCTCCAGAACATTGAGTTCTTCTACGCAAATGGCATCATAATAAACTCATGGCTCGAGAGCGGCAACTCTAACGCCGCCTCAAGTACCTTATACTGGCTGAACATAGGCCCGCAGATTCCTGCCTCAAGCAGCCTTACAGTATACATGGGCTTCGCCTATCCTTCAGTCAATCTCATGAACGGAAACACGATAGGCGAAGCACCGCAGCTTTCACCTAGCTACGCCGAATACGACAACGGAGCAAACGTATTCAACAACTACTGGAACTTCGCAGGAACAAGCCTTCCTACGGGCTGGACCTCGGCAACAACGCCAGGCTCAGGAAACACGGTAACAGTCAGCAACGGCCTGCAGTTATATGTCTCCGGAGGTCCATCAAGCGGCGGAAG
>DAHXKV010000033.1 GCA_027366155.1 Microcaldota archaeon | reverse complement strand
ATTCATCCTGTATTCTGTAAGTGTCTTTTTTGTGTCTTTGTAGTATTCCTTTGACTTTTCAAGAAGCATGTTGTATAGTTCTTTTGAGAGAAACATCTGCCTGTTCAGTGTTACCTTCTGTTCCTTTGAAGGATATGCACGGTACTTGTATGTTGTTTTCACAGCGACCATGGTTATTACATCATTGAAATTTATATGTGTTGCACTGGCTTATATCCCACGACTAAAGGTCATGGGTTTTACGCCACGTTTTATAAATACATGCCTAAATAATAATAAATAGGAAAGAAGTTTCATTTACATCAGGGAATCTGCATGGTCTTTTACACTCATATCAATCTTCATGCTGTAACAAGGTGCCAGGTATAACCTCAGTTGTAAATGCGACTTTTCCTTAGAAACCAAGAGCTTCCTTGAAAGGACGCCGTCTGGGAATTCCAGGCCTGAAGGCCTGCAAAGACATACGTTTGTCTCAACGATTCTCCGGAAAGCCTTTTCATGGAAATTCATGGCAGGTGAATAACATGGCAAAAACTTATTTGGACATAGTAAAATACATGGTAGAGGCGAGGTTCAACATCAACGGGATGGTGGACAAGCCAGACATAATAGGCGCTGTTTTCGGACAGACCGAAGGCCTTCTAGGCGACGACCTTGATCTTAGGGAGCTGCAGAAGGGCGGAAAGATAGGCCGCATAGAGATAGAACTTTCCCAGACACAGGGGAGAAGCTTTGGGAAACTACTTCTTCCTGCGTCCTTGGACCGCATAGAAACATGCATACTTGCAGCGGCGATAGAGTCTGTCGACAGGGTAGGTCCGTACGAGGCCGATTTCAAAGTCGACAAAGTGGAAGACACAAGATCGGAGAAGAGAAGGAAGATACTCGACAGGGCCAAAATCCTCGTCAAGCAGCTTCTCAACACCGATATACCCGACAGCAGGGAGCTATCTGAGATGGTTCAGGCAGAGGTAAGGATCAGCGAAATATCCACTTTCGGGCAGGATAACCTTCCCGCAGGGCCTGACATCGGGAAGTCCCCAGAAGTTGTTATAGTCGAAGGAAGGGCCGACGTCCTCAATCTTTTAAGAAATGACGTCACCAACGCAATAGCCATAGGCGGGGCATCGCAGGTGTCCAAGACCATAATAGACCTCTGCAGGGAGAAGGAAGCCACAGTCTTCCTTGACGGCGACCGCGGGGGAGATCTGATACTCAGGAATCTTGTCAGCGTAGCCGAAGTGGACTTCGTATGCAGGGCTCCCGACGGCAAAGAGGTCGAAGACCTTACAAGGAAGGAGATCATAAAATCCATGAGGGCCAAGGTTCCTCTTGACCAGTATCAGGGAAGTTCCCGCGGAAGGTTCCAGATGCCTCAGAACAGTTCGTCATTCCACTCCTCAGGCTCAGGAAGCCAGAGGCAGGACCGCGAACGCTATCAGAGCATCAGCGACGCGCAGGATGAACCCGGACATGCACAGCAGTACGGACAGCAGAGCCCACCGCAGAGAAGCTATCCGGAGCCGCAGGCGCAGCCCGCAGTGAAACAGGAAGAGCCCAAGCCGGCGCAGCCGCAGGCACAGATACAGCCTGCTTCAGCACAGCAGGAGATCTTCTCGGGATCTCAGAATGCAAAGGCAAAGCCTGTTCTCGAGAGCATGTTTTATACGCAGCTGGGCCAGAGCCTCGAGGAGCTTTCCGGCACGCTCAGAAGCAGACTTTACGATGCATCCGGCAACATGATAAAGGGGATGCCAATAAGGGAACTCCTGCAGGCCGTTCAGTCTTCAACTGAATGCTATGCCATAGTGCTCGACGGCGTCATAACCCAGAGGCTTGTTGATCTTTCGCTGCAGAAAGGAATAAGGGCCATTTACGGCGTCAGGGCCAATCAGATGCAGCGCAAGCATCCCGACATAACCTTATACACGAAGGAAGGGGGCAAAATAGAATAGCCAGGCGCAAATGAGTTCAGATGTTTGTGACTTGCAGCTCTGAATTGCAGTTGGGGCATATGCCTCCGCTGTCTGAGCCTTCCAATGGCAGTTTGCATGACGAGCAATAGTATGCAGAACAGCCGTCGCAGTAGAACGAAACCACTCCGTTGAGCTTCTTGCCGCACGAGTTGCACTTTATTTCCTGCATTGCCATGATTTAATTATTGGCAGAAAAGGCTAAAAATGGTTGCATGGCTAAAAGTACATCAGAAGCATGTCCGCCGCACGGAACATCAGGCCCCGGTGCATGCATAAAAGGAGGCATAGTCTAATGGTAGGACGGCGCCTTTACACGGCGTAGGCCTGGGTTCGATTCCCTGTGCCTCCAAATAATCTGTGAAAAACGACCATGGGCGCATATTTCAAGGAGTGCAATGCGTTGCTTATTTCCAAATATGCCCCGCTGCTTGCCGTGTGTAGATTCTTTTTCGTATTCAAATCTTATTTCAGAAGACAAATTTATTTTTACAGATGACAAAATTTCCAGAGTGCGGAGGGTGTGATTTGAACACAGGGAATCGAACCCAGGCCTACGCCGTGTAAAGGCGCCGTCCTACCATTAGACTATGCCTCCTTTTAT
>DAHXKV010000013.1 GCA_027366155.1 Microcaldota archaeon | reverse complement strand
CATACCCCTGGGGATGATCTCCGGAATCTCGCCACTGAGCGGCACGGATGCATTCGAAGCCCTCCTGCTGCTCAAGAGGCTGTAGCGCTCCAGCGTCACACCCTGTGTTTATATATCTGCTCAAACAACTGATTTCTGTTTGAATGGCACGACTTGCAGCAATACTGGGAAAGGACACCAGGCAACCATCCGCCACTAGGCAGAACAACCCATTCGGCGAGATATACGACCTATTCAAGCTAAGCAGGTTTGTAGCGATAGGCGATGACTACCTGTCTTCGGCGGCACCTGGCTTTGTCTCGGAGCTGGTCTCAAGGAAAGAGAGCCCGATTACGCATCTTGCAATCGAGCTGCCCGCATGCATGCAGCAAGGTTCGGGCCTTGCCATCACCGACTCGCTTATAAATGACGTCGGCAACATCTACCCAGGGATGAACGGCGCCATGGCATCCATACTCCAGAGTGCCAAAGCCTCTGGAATAAGCGCGATATTCTTCTACATGAGGAACGCATTCGAGGAGGACACCGACAGCGGGGCGCGCATGGCTGCGCTCATCCATTCATCTTCCGAAGGCGAGGGCTCACGCGTGCTAGTCTACTGTGGGATCCAGCATGCGGGCCTTGAACGGAGAACAAGGCACCCGCAAATGCCCATATGGAAAATGTCAATGGAGCAGCCGCTAGTCTCCCATCTTTCCAGGATGGAGGGCAGGACGGTGCCTTCCCTAATAATGATAACCGATTTCCAGCGCCAGAGCCATTCTCCCAAATCACCAATAGAATGGCTCTTCCGCAGAAGCGGGAGCGCAGCAGAGATCCCAGCACCCGAGATAAAAGCGCCCCTGCTTTCCATTCGGAGGACTGAAATTACAGAGCCGCATCCCGCCGGAGACAGGAAGCATTCCTACTCAGGCGCAGTCTATGTCCCCGAGGCCTTTTCCCTTCCACGCTCCAGAGAAGGCCTGAACGCCATCAGGAGAACGCAAGCGTGACTGGCTTCCATTGTGCCTAGGCATGCGGCCGACGGCCCTACAAATGTTTTTATATCCTTGCAATTGACTATACGTCATATGGCTGGCGAACCCGGCTCAGACGGGAATCTGGGGAATAATGCAAGGGCGCAGGCTTCCTTCGAAATGGCGGCAGTATATGGCGTCGTTATCCTGATAATCGCAATTGCAGCGGCCCTCACTTACCATTTTATCTCGGTAACGGGAACCCCTGAAAACAACCTCTGCTCGTTCTCCGGGTATGTGAATTGCAGGTCGATACTTCTGGGCTCAAACGGGATATCCTCCCAGGCAATATTCGTACTCGATAATGCTGAACAGTATGCAATTTCCAACGCGTCTGCAACCATCAGCCTGCAGGGCATAGGAGTCTTTAGCGGCGCATGCCAGCCCTCGTTTGTACTTCCCGGGGGTTCGATGGAATGTTCCATACCAATAAGCAAAAAGATAACCCAGTCGCAGCTTTACAACGGCTCTGTCACATTCAATACAAACATCTGCACCAAGTTCTCCTCGCAAACATGCCTATCCCCGGTCAACCAGTCCATCGGCGGCCGCTTCTCCGGAATAGCCAAAGGCACAATACCCTCTTACTCATGCTCAATCACGCTTTCCTCTCCTGCAAACGTCTTCCTCGCCGGAGCCGAAGTCTACAAGATAAACGCAAACCTTAAGGTTGCTGGCACAAACGAGACTGGAGGCTCAATAAAGTTCACCTCACCTCCCGGAGTTACTGTATCTCCTGAGTACTCGAATACCGATTCGGGCGGAAATGCCTCGGCAATCGTCTACTCCTCCTCGCCGATATCCGCAAACATAATCGTAAGCTACGGAAACTGCTCCTCCGCGCTGCTTATGGATTTTGTCGCCCCAATCTATGTAAAATTTGCATCAAACTCTCCGGGCAACCAGCACCTTATTGCAGGAAATTCCATATACTCTGTCCTACCGCAGACCGTTGTCATGCCCTCGGGATCGCATCTAAACTACACCTACTCCACTGTGATAACAAATAGCACTGCCACGCGCTACCTCCTCTCTTCAGTCTCAGGATGCGGCTCGTCCTCTGAAAAGGGCATCATTGTTGCAGCCTCAAACTGCACCATAACCGGAAACTACATCACACAATACTATCTCGGCATATATTCATCGCAGGGCGGCACTGTTGGCCCATCCAGCGGCTGGTACGACTCCGGAAACGTGTTAACACTCGGAGCTAATTCGCTTTCAGGATACACGTTCAATGGATGGACCTGCACTGGCTCAGGCTGCTACTCCGGAGGAATTACAAACCCGGAGATAACGCTTACGGCCGCGGTAAGCGAAACCGCCTCGTTTGCCCCGTCGCAACAAGGATCCACACACCAATTTATGCTTTCAGCGGCTGCAACACCCTCGTGGGATGCAAATGTCACTGGCTCCGGAATATACAACGGCTCGGCAAAAGCCATTGTAACGGCCGCGCCACTTCCAGGGTACTATCTCAAGAACTGGACCTGCACTGGCGCAGGCTGCTACTCCGGCAACAGCCTCTCATTCAACGTCATACTCTATTCAAACACCACTGAAACCGCAGACATAACGCCGATTCATCCAGGGACGCTCCTTGTAAACGTAAGCATTCCTGGAGCAGCCACAGTCCTGGGCCACCAGTATTTCCTAAATAACTTCTCGACAAACTACGGCGGCCCCGGAACATATGCAAACGGCACAAATGTGTATTTCGGCGTAACCTATCCTGGAATAAACTATGCATTCACGAACTGGACCTGCACCGGAGCAAACTGCTATTCTGGCAGTGGATACACCCGCCTTCCTGTGTACATCTCCGGCGTCGGGCCTACGGGCCAGCCCGCCAATTTATATAACCTGACTCTCTTCGGCGATGTGACTGAAACTGCATTATTCACCAGGGTTTACTACCTTGCAACTCACTCAAGCAAGGGGGGCGGCATTACCATCAAAGACCAGTACGGGACCTATTCCGCACCCAGGGCGTTTTCATATCCTGCAAACTCCCAGATAACGATAAATGCCATTCCGATAAGCAATTCATCCTTTGTAGACTGGACGTGCAGCGGCACAGGCTGCTACTCAGGACCAAACCAGACCGCATATTTCCTAATACGGTCAAATCTTACCGAGAATGCGACATTCATCAATACAACGCTAAAGCTCCATCCAGACTATGTCTTCCTGAACACGTCCTCCAATCCTTTCTTCGTTGGAAATGTTTTTGGTGCTGGCATCTACCCTCCCTCTACGCCAGAGCCGATATCTGCAAATGTTCTTCCAAGTTATGCTGGCGCTTACAGGTTTGCAAACTGGACCTGCACGGGCGCAGGCTGCTACTCCGGCAAAAACAACTCTGCAAGTGCATTTACCGACTCAAACATACTCGAGACTGCAAACTTCAGGCCTTTCAGCCCAGAAACCCTGTCTGTCCTTATCTCACCATCCATAATCTCGCAGCTAAACCCAAGCACCACGCTTATGACGAGCAGTCCAGGATCTCCATATCAGGGCCCCGGGACATATCCAAAAGGGTCCAACATATATTTTGGGATAGTCAACATATCCAACGTTCCTGGTTACGCCTTTGCAAACTGGACCTGCACGGGCGCAGGCTGCTACTCGGGCCGAGGCGCAATATCCGTTGCACTTGACAGTCCTTCCGGCTACGCTGTGAGCTCCTGGAACCTTACCTTGGATTCTAACATAACTGAGATTGCTAACTTCGCTAAATCCTACAATGCCTTGATAAGGGCCTCAGCTGGAGGTAACTTTACCTTTACTACAAGTTCTGGTGGCAATGTCTTGCAGCAGGGCAACCCTGCCAATTACCTAGTGCTTCAGGACTTCAACGGAGAGGGCCTATTGCTAGACGCAATCCCCAACAACGGCTTCTCCCTCAAGAACTGGACCTGCACGGGCACAGGCTGCTACTCAGGCACAAATGCGACAGGCAGCATGATCATAGCAGGAAACATAACTGAGTTCGCAAACTTCGCAAAAAACTGAATCAAAGGACCTCAATTTATAAATATTAACTTCCAACTTCAACTGCGATCCAATGGGAAACAAGTATGCCATATTTGCCATCGCGATCCTTGCGTTTTATTCCAGCGCAAGCGCATATTCCCCACAGATACTATCTTTCTTCAACACATACAACATCACCCCTTCAACAACAAACTCCCTTTCCAGCGTTGGCATAGTCTACAGTGGAAAGAGCTATCTGGAGTTCTTCTCAGGAGGGCATCCATATGTGCTTCTAAATACGACCGACGCGTCAGCATACTCGTTTGTTTTAAATACAAACACCATCTCCTCGATAATAAGGAACAATACCATCCAGGAGAGCCTGGGGGGGCTGAACTTCGCGCAGATAGCCTCTGAAATAACTGCATACATGAGCACATCCGCATCCTCGCTCAATGACTGCCTTGCCGAGACAGGCCTTGACAGGGCCACCTGCACGCTTTCAAACTACTGCCAGTCATGCGGCCTCGTTCCTGCATGCAACAAAGTACTCTTCGCAACCGGAGGACCATCGGACACGTTTGGCGAAGGCATAATGACCTTCCAGCAGCAATACTCCCAGCTCGCACAGAATCTGAGCATCCTCTACAACGCAACCTCTAATGCAACCTCCTCCACAGCCATACCTGATGTGGGCCGGGTAAACTTCGCCTTCAACAACATATCATTGCTTACCAATGAAATATACCAGAACCCTATATTCCCTCCGCCGACAACGGTGAACCTCAACAACTGCAATGGCATAGGCACCACGACTCTCAACACCTCGCTCAGCGGAGCGCCATGGTACTGCAACGCGGTCGGCTTCTGCCAGTTCCTCACTTACAACTACACAAAGCTCTCCGTTGTGCAGAACCTAGTAAACACGATGGACCAGAACGCACCCACGCCAGCCAGCATATACGCGCAGGCGCAGTCAATAAACAAGACCGAAAGCGAGGTAATAACCCCTATACTGGTCTCAGAGAAGACCTCGCAGCTTAATTCCATACTCAATACCTCCCTCACAGATTACCAGTCAGAGGTAAACAAGAGCCAGGCGCTTCTGCTCCACATAAACAACGCATCCCTCTCAGATACTCTCTCAATTGTTGAAAGCAGGTACAAGACCATGACCTCCGGCTACCTGAGCATAAACCTGTCCGCATACGCCCCGTCAGTCTCAGATGCCCTCTCAAATCTTACCTTGCTGTACAACAAAGAATATCCCCTCTACCTTCGCATCTCCTCCGAAGCGAAGAACAACACGGGCTTCATAATAGCCATACAGAGTACTGGAGTCAATCCGGAGACCTCCTCGCTTGCGTTTCAGGAAGACCAGATAAACTCAGAGGTATCATCGCAGATATCCAATCCCTCATCGGTGCTTTCAAGCCTTGCCAAGATAAAAAACGAATCCAACTCGCTCGCAACCTATGCATTCGGCCCGTCGGACATAGCAAGAGGCGCTGATGGCCCATTCGCCTCAGCTCTATCGAGGGCACTCGGCCTTCCATATGCTGCAGCGGTTGCTTCCATGCCTGCATTTGCAACCATTCCCTCAATCATCATAGGGCTTTTCCTCTTCTCCATGCTTTATCTATTCTACCGCTCGCTCAGAAAGGCAAACAGGATAAAGATAACGCGTCACAGCTCGCGTGCCTGGGCGCTCCTATTTGCGCTTGCACTATTTTTAGTGGCTATATACGCGATAATCACGTATGCATACGCTTCGCAGGCAAACTTCAGCGCGCCAATCCAGACCTTCCTGCAGGCAACTTCCTCTTCGAAGAGCATAGGCATAGTGGTAAATGGAACCGAGAGCCCTGGGATAGCGTCATGCGTCTCAGTGCTCCAGAGCACCATACAAAGCCTTGGCAAGAAAGCCAATCTGGCATACGTTTCCGGAAACTCATGCACATTTGAAAACAAGACCGAGTCTGTAGGAAGCTGCCTGGACTCATTAGTCGGAAGCAGTACGCCATTCATCTCTCTTACAAACAGTTCCACTGCCTCAATGCATGCATACTCGATGTACGGGACGGCGTTGTACTCCTCAGGCAACAGCGGAGAGATGGCATCTTGCTATCCTTCATTCCTCTTAAGGTGATTTAACGAAAGAGACAGACAGCAAGAAGAGCAAGAAAGCCAAAGAGGAAGCAGGGGCCGGCAAGAGGGAAGAACAAACCCGGGAATCGGCCCGGATTACGCCAAAGAGGCTAGCATACGCGGCAATAGCGATAATAATCCTGGCAATAGCCTTCTACGAAGGCGTCGGGCTTCTTTCAGGGGTTTCCTTCTCCTCGTTTAAGCAGAATTTCAACTCGGCGCCAAGCGTTGCAATTCTCGTGAAATACTATAACCAGTCAATAAACAGCCTGGAAAGCTTCTGCGGAACCAACCTGATAAGCGTAGTAGCATCACACCGGCAGCCTTCCGGGATTGGATTCTTCATAATCAACGGCACCTCCTGCACATACATACCAAGCGGCGTCGGCAGGCCTGCAAATGTGCTTACCAACACCTCTGCCAACTGCCTTTCCATGGTATCTTCAAGGGCGAGCATAACCCTGGAGTACAGCCAGTATAACCACACCACAATCTCCCCATACCACATGGCCATAGATGGAAACGCAGCCTACTTCAGAAGCTGCCCTATAGCCGTAGACATTTCGTGATCCGATGGCTTTTCCACGGGGTCCTTCGTGGGCATTTCCTGATGAAAAAATCTCAGTCAGAGGCATGGAATTCTCAGTGGAAACCATTGAGGGTTTCGGCAGGGGCTCATCTGCAAGCATACGCAGCAAGACTATCCGAATAAGAATACCAAGGCGCCTGCGCAGGGAAAAGGCTGCAGAAATACGCAGCAAGTTCCTGGGGTGGGCAATGCGCAAGCTGGAAAAAATAGATCCGGCGCAGCTGGAACCGGAGCAAAGGACAATCTCCTTCTCAAACGGGCAGGAAATCCTCCTGATGGGCACAAAGCTGCGCGTCAGCCTCTTAGTCTCAGGTGGCCGGGCATATGGCCGGATTGGCGGCGGAGAGCTCAGGCTCAACATTCCCGCAACCCTTCCGGAAGAGATGAGGCCAAAAACGCTGCACGAGCTCGCCAGAAAGGCAATCTCATTGAGCTTCCATGACGAGGTATACTCACTCGCGCAGGAGATAAACAACAACCATTTCCATGTCGAATTCTCGGGAATATCCTTCAAGGACCAGAAGACAAGATGGGGAAGCTGCTCCAGAAAGACCAAGAGGATAAGCATAAATTTCAGGCTCCTCTTCGCGCCCCCATCCGTACTCAGGTATGTTATTGCCCACGAGCTAGCCCATGTAAGGCATCCTAATCACTCACAGAGGTTCTGGGAATTCCTCTCAAAGGCAGTGCCAGACCACAAGATCCAACGGGCCTGGCTTAGAAAAAACGGACACAGCCTCGGCTCCGTAGCAACAAATCAAGTATCTGCCGGGCAAGCAATGCTGCCTAACAATCAGGCAGGCCCCGACGCTGGCAGCTGCGTCTGAGAACCTACTTGCCTCTCCCTATTCTCATCTGCCCTCAAGAATATCGCCGAATGCCCTGCAGAAGTACCTGGTGGCCCCAAGAACCGATTTCCTCCCGTATGGGGTGAGCGAGTAGGTAATGGTCTTTCCTTTCCTGTTGCCTGATATCAGGCCTGACGCTTTCAGCTCCTTCAGGGCCGGATAAAGGGTGCCAGGCTTGGGCTTGTCTCCCCTTCTCCTCCCTATTTCAATGGCTATCTCCTCCCCATGCATCTTTCTCTTGGAGAGAAGCCAGAGTATCTGGAAAGACAGGAGGCCCCGCATGTTGCATCCATACTGTTCTTTCAAGCAACTACCTGTAAATATAGGATATCCTAAGTATTTAAATAGTTATTGAGTCATAATATATGATATCCTATATCAACTGCAAGAATATCTAGGTCCGGATGTGCATCTTTGTGGATGCCCCGGAAGAAAGTCAGGGCATACGGGGATAAAAGAAACTTGCAGTTGCGTGGTAAAAACCGGGAAAGAGGCTGAAGCGAGTCATGGTGCGCGCCGGCATCAGGCAGAGATGCAGCATTCATGCAATGGCCCCGGATTCTATTGAGACTGATTTCATGGACTGGACTATACTGGCCGATGAGGCCACTGTTGAAAAAACCGCAGATGCACTAAGGGAGAACGGGTTCGAGGTCTTTATCGCAAAAGACGGCTCCGAAGCAAAAAGAAAGGCATTAGAGCTCATACCGGAAGGCTCCGAAGTATTCACGGCCACCTCAACCACTGCCGAGCAGATAGGCCTTGCAAACCAGATAAACGAGTCTGGAAAATACGTCTCAATACGGAAGAAGCTCATGTCTATGGATAGGAACAAGGAGCGCGCAGAGATGGCCAGGGCTTCTGCTGCACCGGAATGGACAGTGGGCAGTGTCCATGCCATAACAGAAGACGGCAAGGCAATTATAGCGTCGGGATCCGGAAGCCAGCTGCCCGCATACGCATACGGCTCGCATCACGTGCTCTGGATAGCCGGAACTCATAAGATAGTCAAAGACCTAGAACACGGATTCAAGAGGATATACGAACACTCGCTTCCGCTGGAGAGTGAACGTGCGAGGAAGGCTTACGGGGTCCCCGGAAGCACGGTTGCAAAGCTGCTGATAATCCAGAAGGAACATCCTGGAAGGATTCAGATAATCCTAGTAAAAGAAGTGCTTGGGTTCTGATTGAATTGGCTTGCCTGCCCGCGCTCAGGATTCCATGTGCTGCCCTTCCTGATGCACTGGCAGGGGTCTGACCTCCTCTGCCGCAGGCAGCTTGCCAAAGCCCGCATCGTTCCATCTTCTGTTGATCTCCATCGTCCTCTTCTTTGTTATGCTGTAATCCTTCTCCCCCTTCTTCATCTCCTCAAGCTCTATGAAATACCATCCGAGGTTGTTCATCCTCCAGGCTACAAATGTCGGAAATTTTGTATTTCTTTTCCATACGAGCAGCTTTTCAAATCCTTCATGGTCTATGCTTAGCCTGTTCTTCTCCCATGCCTTGCACTCAAAAGCAAGGCAGACCCCGTCCTTCAGCGCCATTATATCGGGCCCGAGGGAGTTTACCCCGGAACCGGCGCTTCTTATGACTGAGTATCCGGCAGCATAAAACTTGTTCAGCAGCTCCCTCTCGCTCCTGGCCCCCTTGACATACGTGTGCATCAAATCCACTTTCCTTATGGATAACATGCACCCGCCAATATTAATATTTTGCCGAGCTGCGAGCGCCTCTATGCGAAACGGCAAAGCAGGCAGACGATTAGCTGTTCATGACCCCTCTTCCTTACGTGGGCGTGACTCAGGCAAGCCCTCCCGGCGCGTTTCATGCGAATTAGAAAATGGCACTGCATTTCCAGAAAGCCGGCATGTGCAAAGCTATTTAACCTGCACCTGCGCAAAATACTATCAGGAAAGATGGTCGAATGGCAGTAGAAGATACCGAAGTGCCATGGGATGAGCGCACAGACACTTTCATTACAATGATAGACGGCCTTTACGCCGGCTCAGGCAAGGGCGCTGTAGGCATAAGGCAGATTCTCCTGAATGGTGGCGACCTGCTGCTTAAGAAGGAAACACCCGAGCTCATAGGCGAGCTTAGGAAAAACGCCAGCAACTACTTCGGAATGATGAGGACCAACCTTGCCTCCGAAGAGAAGGAGCTCGAGCAGCTTCTGATGGATGCCGATCTCTTCTACAAGAAGATAGACAGTGTGGTCTCTTCGAAGGCGGCTGCAGCGCGGGTTCCGTATATGAAGCCATATTTTGTCTACCTCGATTCCCAAAGCAGGGAGGAGATGATAGTGGAAAAATATACCGAAGATATGGATCCGCTAATAGGCAGGCTTGTAAATGCCTCTGATTATGTTGCAGACCTCTCCGGCAATTACAAGGGCCACCGCTTCGGCTCATGGTTCTTCTCCGGAAAGAAGAGCTACGCGATTACCCTGAGAGTCCCTGACAGTCTTGCCCTCGACATGGAAAGAAGCGCGACAGCCATAGACGACATGCTAAACGCGGCACTGGAGAGCTCAAACTCCATGCAGCAGCAGCCAAAGAAGTAATCCCATGCGGAGGATAATAGTCATAACCGGCACCCCTGGCTCCGGGAAGACTACGATCGCAAAAAGACTGCATTCCTCACTTAAAGGTTCAAAACTGATAAGCGCTAACGAGGTACTCTCTAAAAAAGGGCTATTCTCCTCAATCTCGAAAGACGGCGCAAAGGTCGCTAACATGAAGGCCCTCTGGCGAGAGTTGTCCAAAGAGGCAAGTTCCGGGCATGGCGATTCAATAGTGGAAGGCCATCTTCTCTCTGAGATGAGAATAAAAGGAGCAACCGCATTTGTTATAAGGGAACATCTCGGCGTGCTGCGCGGCAGACTCGAGAAACGCGGATATCCGATGCAGAAAATAAGCGACAACCTGATCTCCGAAGCGCTTGACTACTGCGGAGCTCATGCATTCTCAAACTATCGGAGGTGCTTCGAGGTCATGTCCGGAAGAAATGCGCACCTAAAGATCCTCGAGATTCTCGGGACGAAGGCGCAAAACTCCACGAGGATAGAGCTCCTTGAAGAGCTTATGCCGATGTTTGGCGGCGATCCAGATTCCATTGTATTATGAGGAAATGCCATGAGGGCGATTGGTTTTTACAGAGCCGGAGGGCCGGAGGTCCTGGAAGAGATGGAGGTAAGCGATCCAGCACCTTCCATCGGCGAGGTTGTAATACGGCCCAGCTACACCTCGGTAAACAACCTTGACATACTGGTGAGGTCGGGAATTGCAAAGACTGCAATGCAAAGCCCGTATATAACGGGCACAGACATAGTCGGCAGCATTGAATCGGTAGGGAAAGGCGTCACCGGGCTTGTCCCAGGTGAAAAAGTCGTGGCAAGCACCGTCTTTGGATGCGGGCAGTGTGCATCATGCTCAAAAGGCGAATACATACTCTGCAGCAACTGGAAAGTCCCAGGGCTCCATTCCCGCGGCTCGTACGGTGAGCTTGTGGCTCTTCCTGCATCCATTGTCATGAAGAAGCCATCTGGCTTCTCCGAAGAGGAGCTCGGCTGCATGCCGTTAGCCCTCTCCGCAAGCTGGCGTTCCATAAAAACAGAGGCCCGCGCATTGGAAGGCGAGACCATAGCAATAAGGGGAGCCTCTGGAAATGTTGGAATATTCTCCATCCTCGTCGCCAAGGCGCTTGGCCTTCACATAATTGCAATAACGCGGTCAGAGCAGAAGGCAGCCCAGCTAAGGCATCTCGGCGCAGAAACGGTCGTAATTGCAAAGGGAGCCGAATCGGCAAAGGAGGTGAATGAGGCAACATCAGGCCTCGGCGCTGACATAGTCATAGATCCAATAGGAGCCACGATGAACGATTCGATATCAATGCTTAAGAATGGCGGAAGGCTGGTCCTCCTGGGCACCATTGGCGGTGCGGAGTCCAATATCTCGATAAAAAACCTTTACTGGAAAAGCCCCTCAATATACGGAGTGCACAATGCAAGCTTGGAAGAGCTCATGGACGCATTTGCGGAATTTGGCAGGAAAAACATGCATCCGGTCATAGGCAGGAAGATGAAAATAACTCAGGCGAGCGAGGCACATGGGCTGTTTTCCTCAGGCGCCCAGTTCGGCAAGATACTCCTGAAGCATGCGTGGTAAGATGAAAAAAAGAGACATTGCATACCTGCTGCTCCCGATAGTGCTATGGCCTATTGTATTCATGGCTTTCAGTGGAACGTTCGTCTATGCAATGGCCGCAGCAACCGTATTCCTTGCCATCCTTACTCTGGCATTGCATCCGGAGCTTGTCTCATGGAATAAGGGAAGGCTCACCGCCTCGCTTCTGTATGGGCTCATCGGGGCTGCGGTACTGTACCTGGCCTTTTTCATGGGTTATCTGGCAGCGCTTGCACTCGGCCTCTCAGGCTATGTCTCGCTTGTCTATTCGCTCATATATGCGCAGGCGCCGAGGCTCCTGGTCTTCCTGATGCTCCTGGTGATAGGCGTCTCCGAGGAAATATACTGGCGAGGCGGCGTCCAGGGTTTCTTCAACAAGCATTCCAAGCGCTTCAAGGGCAGGGGATGGATGGCTTCAACTGCCTACTACTCCCTCGTGCACCTCTCGACGCTCAATCCGATACTTGTTGTGGCAGCGTTTCTCGTGGGCCTCATCTCAAGCCTTCTCGCGCAAAAGAGGGGCATAGCCGCATCCATTGTCGCGCACGTTTTCTGGATAGAGCTGATAATAATATTCCTGCCTGTATTAATCTTGAAATAGGTATAGTCATGGGTCCAACAAAAACGGGTAAGATCGAAAAAATGTTCTCTAAGGTATCTTCTAACTACGATGTGATAAACCATCTCCTCAGCTTAAATTTTGACAAAGGATGGCGATTGGAGGCAGCAAAAGCGTCAATAATACGCAAAAAGGCATACCGTGTCCTTGACGTCGCCGCGGGTACAGGGGACCTTTCCATAGCTGTCAAAACGCACTCAGAATCGATGGGAAGGAAGGCAGAAGTAGTGGCATACGACTTCAGCCCGGAGATGATGGAAATAGGGTCCCAAAAGGTAGGTAAAATGGGCCTGGCCGGAATCTCATTTGTAAAGGGAGACGCATTCGGAATAGGGAAGAGGCTCGGCAGGTTTGATGTGGTAGTCTCCGGCTTCGGGCTAAGGAGCTTTGAGTTCTCTGAAAAAAGGGGCGACGGCCTTTCCGCGTTCCTCAAAGGTTCCTTCTCTGTCATGGGCAAAGGCGGCAGGATAGTCCTCCTAGACCTTGCAATGCCTGAGAGGAAAGCCGATAGGGCTTTTTTCCGGATATATTCCAAGCTCATGCTGCTGGTAGGCTCCTTTGTCGATGCCGAAACGTACTCCTGGCTGGTCAGCACCATAAGCAGATTTGACAAAAAAAAGCTGGAGCGCCTGATGCGCGAAACAGGCTTCAGGAACATAAAGACGAGGAGCCTTGGGTCCGGAATAGCATTCCTTACGACTGCAGATAAATGAGGCTAGCCGTATGCGAAGGCAGAATCTCACGGCTTAGGGCCCACTGCAACGTCCTTGGCATACTTGCAAAGCATAGATCCGTGTCTTTTTTCAAATACTTCTATTGCTCCTGATACGTACTTGTTGTTTAGCCTTACTGCTTCTGCTATTGCATCCTCTGTGCCATTGCCCCTCTCCTTGGCTATGGAGACAACAGCGTTCGGCCTTGCATGGTTGCGCCTCGAATCGTTCCTGAAATCGAGTATGTCGTCCCTTACCTGGAACGCCGTGCCTAGCATTACCCCTGCGTTGTACACCTGCTCAAAAATGCCGTCGGCAGAGTGAAGGGCAGCAATGCCTACCGAGGTGCCTATAAGCACAGAGCTCTTAAGCTCTGCCATGCCAAGGTACTCGGCAAGCGATGGCGTCTGCCTTTTCTTCTGGAAATTGTAATCCAGCATCTCTCCGGCACACATGCTCATCGCAGAGGAAGATATCCTGGAGACCACCTCGCTTCCATACGGCACGGCCTTCTCTATCGCCTTCGATATCAGGGCGTCTCCGGCAAGTACAGCCGCCTCCATCCCGTACCTGGCATGCACCGACTCCATCCCCCTCCTCTCCATGTCCTTGTCTATCATATCGTCATGTATCAACGATGATGTATGGAGTAGCTCTATCGAAGCTGCAAGACCCACATACCTATCCAGCCTCCTCTCCCCTGCGAATTCGGCACCCAAAAAAACCAGTGCGGGCCTCATCATCTTGCCAGGATGCCTGAGCAAGTATGAGGAAGTCTCGGCAAGTTCCGAGGTGATGAACTCGTCTTTTCCCATGCTGCCTATCAGCTCGGCTACCTTCCTGATCTGCGCCGAGATGCCTTCCGGCAGCCTAAACTCGTTATACATCTTCTCTCCGTATTCTTTTACGCGCATCAGCTAAATAAATATGGCGCACCATTCGGTTTCAGACAAATGCCATCGCGAGAATGAGCATTATCCCCAACTCCAGGATAACCGAATTCCCGATCGTCCTTCCGTAAGCCTTCTGGTTTTTGTATTTCATGATGCCACATGCAACTGCAAGGGAGAGAGGCAATGTAAGCAGCGCGATTAGCGATCCTACCGGCAGCCTTGCAAAGGCGACACCTGCGACAATCAGCCCGAAAGCGAGCGCCTCTATAGCAAGATAATATGCAGCTATGCCCTGCTTATCGCCTATCATGACGACCCCGCTCCTCCTTCCGTGCTTCCTGTCTGCCTTCATGTCAGGCAGATAATTGGCAACTATTGCCGCGCTTACCTGTATCCCGGAAGCGAACGCCGCAAAGGCAAACGAGTATAGGAAACCGACATTGCCTCCGGCAGCTATGTATGTGCCTATTGCGACAAGGGCAAAATTAAGCCCCGTTATGGGTTCAGACATGAATGGTATCCTGGCAAGATACTTGGCGTAGAGGAGCACAGAGACAACACCCACTACGACTATTGGCAGGAGTGCATGGTCCGCATTTACTAGGAATGCGCCTACGGCAAGAGCAAAAGCGAACGCAAGTATTCCCAGAAGAAGGACGACGTTGGCGCTGATCCTTCCTTCCACCATTGCGCCGCTCCCTCCGCTAAACTTCGTTTTCACTGTGTCCTTGTCCAATCCTGATCTGAAATCAACATAGTCGTCTATCATGTTTGCGGACATATGCGCAAGGATTACCCCAACAAGCGCAAGCGCGGCATATCCTATGTCCAGGCTTCCGTAGTACCTTGCGGCAGCAATACCCATAACTGCAGGTATTATGCCGAAAAGGAGGCTAGGCTCTAGGGCTTCAGCGACATACTCCTTCAGGTGCATGCTACTAATCAAACAATATACTTTAAATACGGTTCTACTCTACTGGGAAGATTACAAACATCATATTAACTGTTTGGAGATTCCCTGCTGTGGTTATATGCAGAAGCCCAAGACGGCCCCCGTTTCTAAAATAGTTCTGCCGGCAAGGCGCTGAGGGAAAGGAAGATTGCACTAGCTGCGCTGTATTCAATTTTGACTTGAGTCTCAGGCGCATAAAATATAAAGTAAGAATAAGCATTGCTGTCGTTATCACTATGTCGGCCACATCCCACTGCTCTATAGTTTCCGGTCTGCGCGGACAAACATATCTGATTACTCTGGTTGAGCCTGAAAGCCAATATGACAAATGATCATGGCAGCTTAGGAAACATAGTAACAACAAACCGATAGCGGAAAAGATAAGACTTCAACGTCATGCGGGAATTATCTGATGAAGCCCGCAAAGGCATATCCTTATAGCTATTACTATTTATAGTTGATTAGGGATTTTAATGGCGACGACATTGCAAACACCTGGCACAGCTGTTGGCAAAAAACCAATGGTAGCATTGATATTGTTGGTATTTGGGGGGTTGACAGTTATTGCGGGCGGGATAATAAGCACGCTCACTGTATCTACTGTATACAAACTTGTCTCCTCGAATCCTGCTGCATACAATCTGACCTCTACTAATGCAAGTTCAAGCGCAGCCAATAGCGCCGCGCTTGGCTTCCTTTCACAGCTTGGCACCCTCTCTGGGGTAATAGGTGTCATATGTGGCGTAATAGTGCTCCTCATGGGCATACTAATACTGATGGGCAACACTGGCGTTGACAAGGTGCACAAACTTGGCATTGTTGCAATAATCTTCTCGTTTGTAAGCCTTATCAATGGGGGAGGTTTCCTCGTGGGTTTCATTCTTGCGCTCGTGGGAAGCATACTTGCCATAAGATACAAAGGCTAAAAGAGAGTACGGTACCAGGGGCTTTGCGGAATTGTCGCAAAGCCTCCTCTTTTTTGTATACACGCATATTCCTTTTATGGACTCGACAGCTTGTCGTAAAAGTGGCGCGGCAATGAGATAATGTCTATAACACGAGCCTTTTCTGTTTTCACGATTAGCTCACATGTCTCAAATTTAATGCCTGAGAATTCCCCCAAGCAGTTCAAGGAACCTTTCGGCGTTTTTGGTGGGGGTCAAAAACACCTTATTTGAAGCCTAGCCTGCCGGGCGTCGCCGTAGACGACTTTGGGACGGGCGACGGCACACTCTACACGATTTTGAAATTTGACATGGAAATTGCCAAAAATCGACTACTGGTGAGTTTTACGAGGTAAAACCGATAAAATCTATGTAAAGGAGGGGCATTTTACTCTACTCAAATGCCCAAAAACTCTACTCGATGAGAGTTTTTGCCTTTACTCCCCACGATTTTTGAAAATCATGGCAAAAATGGCGTGCGGAGCGCTAGTGGAGGTCTTCCAACGACAAACGTCTTAAAATTATGTCAGAAAGGGACATTTTACTCCCAACGAATGCCCAAAATACTCTCTACGTCCTGACTTTTGAGCAGTAGACAAGTATTTATACTTATTCTACCTAATATACTTAGATGGTTAGAATGACGAATATGACGCTGGCTGTACCTGACGAACTTATGGCTGTGATGAAGAAACATAAGGATATAAAGTGGAGCGCAGTTGCTAGAGAGGCTCTTTGGGACAAGGCTAAGGTATTGGAACTGATGGACAAACTAACTTCGAAGAGTAAACTTACTGAAAAGGATGCGTTGGAGATAGGCAGAAAGATAAACGAAGCGGTGGCAAGAAGGCATGGATTGCTATGATCCTTGTTGTAGACGCGAATGTTGTCATAGCGGCCCTTATCAGGAACAGCAAAGCACGAGAAATATTGCTTAGTGGAAAATTCAAGTTCTTAGCACCAGATTTCGTGAAGGAAGAGACATTCAAATACTTGGAATATGTAAAGCAAAAATCAGGCATGGGGGAAGACGCTCTAAATCTGCTTGTTACTTTGGTATTTCAAGAGGTACAAACAATACCTAGGGGGATTATGAGGCTGAGCTCAAGAAGGCAGAAGAGTTGATGAAGGAGGATATTAAAGATGCTCAATATGTTGCCTGTTACTTAGCATTGAAATGTGATGGCATCTGGACTAATGATTCTGATTATGACGACAAAGAAGGAATAAGAGTGTTCAAGACTGAATATTTAATGAAGTTGCTGTGACTGAGATAGGAAGACATTGAAAAGTATCTATAAAGTATAGGTTTTGCAGTTGGTAATATGAGAAATAGGTACAACAAGAAGAAAGCTTTT
>DAHXKV010000009.1 GCA_027366155.1 Microcaldota archaeon | reverse complement strand
CACACAGAAGGCCGGTAGAAGGATAATAGCGTACAAGACGACAGAAAAAGGTAAGAAGGTAGTAGAACTTGTAAATGAACTTGAACAAGCGCTCACTGTGCCAAAATACAGGCAATAATTATGGTAAATTTTATAGCGGGGATAAGGATGGCAAAAGAATACAAGACTAGGCAACCTGCTTAAGAAGGAGGGTTGTCGCTTCTGCCTCAGGGAGCCGGGCTTACCCGGATTCTGGGAATTTTATCAATGCCTGTCCTTCGGGCTCAGCAAGACTCTTGAGATCGTGTATCTTGCCTATTTTCATGGCCTTGGCGATTTCTTCTGTTGCCTCTTTCGGGAGGTTCCCGATCCATATCTCCTTTATCTCCGCATTCAGTGCCATGCCTTTATCATGTTTCCACTTGCGTATTCTTATTATAGCATCGCAGGTCTTCTCTCCCAACAACTCGGCTTCGGGGTCGTTGAATTCCGAGAGAAGGGAGTCAGGCCAGGCAGATAGATGGATTGAAACTGACTTTTCGCCGGTGGCATAAAGCTCAAGGAAGACAGATTCGGAGATAAATGGAAGGAACGGCGCAAGCATCTTGAGCATGGAGAGAAATGCAGTGTTGAGTGCAAATCTTGGGCTTTTGTCGCCGGAATATATCCTGTGCTTTATGAATTCAAGGTAATTGTCGGCAAAGAACCAGAAGAATTCCTCTACGACCCTCCTGGCTCCGGAGTAATTATATTCCTCCATCATGAGGGTAGCCTCTCCTGTAGCCTTATTCAGCCTTGAAAGTATCCAGCGGTCCATGAAGTTTGAGGTGTCCCTAGTTTCAGTATTGTTGGCAGAAACGAACTTGGCAACATTCCAGATCTTGTTTACAAGACGGGTGCCAGCGACAAGCTCCTTTTCCTGGTAGGAGAGGTCTTCACCAGGCTTGGCTGAGCTTGCCCAGTATCTCAGTGCATCGGCGCCGTACTTGTCCGCCATCGGTATCGGCTCGATGGCGTTCCCGGCAGACTTGTGCATCGGCTTGCCTTTCGGGTCGAGACCATGCCCGGAGATCATTGCAGTCTTCCATGGCAGCTTCTTCGTGTGGAGATAGCACTTTACAATGGTGGTGAATAGCCAGAAAGAGATTATGTCGTGCGCCTGCGGCCTAAGCGACATCGGATATATGCCTTTAATCTCTTTTCCGGAACCCCATCTCTCGTTTATCAGCGGCGTCAGGGAAGATGTGGCCCATGTATCCATGACATCGGCTTCTGGAATATACTCGGCAGAGCCGCATGCGCTGCATGCCACGGAAGGCTTTCCGGCAAGCGGATTTACCGGGAGCTCGCTGTCCTTTGGCAGATAAACTTCATCACATTTTGCGCAGTACCATACCGGGAATGGTATGCCAAAGTACCTCTGTCTCGAGATTACCCAGTCCCATTGCAGCCCACTGACCCAGTTTTCATACCTGTGCCTCATGTATTCAGGCTTCCATTCGAGCTCGGCGCCAATTTTCAGGAGCTCTTCCTTCATGTCAAGGTAGCGTATGTACCACTGCTTCTTTACTATAAACTCTATCTCAGTCTTGCAGCGCTCGTGGACGTTGACTGCATGTTCTATCTCGGTTTCCCCGATTAGGATGCCTTTCTGCCTGAGCTCCTCTATGATAAAGGAGCGCGCTTCCTTCACCTTCATGCCCTTCATCTGGCCGTGCAGCATCCTTCCGTTCTCGTCAATTATGTTCCTCAATTCAAGATTGTATGCTTTGTACCACTCAACGTCTGTCGCGTCCCCGAAGGTGCAGCACATCACTATTCCGGTGCCCTTCTCAGGGTCAACACGCCTGTCAGCTATTACCTTGACCTCATGGCCGAAGAGCGGCACCTTGAGCGTTTTGCCGATGAGTCCGGTGTTCTTTTTGTCTTCAGGGTTCACAAATATGGCAACGCACGCGGGAAGCATCTCGGGCCTCGTTGTAGCTATGACTATCCCTGGGGCAAAGGCCAGTTTGACGAACTTCGATTTAAGCTGCATGTCTTCAAGCTCCATCTGCGAGAGTGCGGTCTTGTCCTTTGGGCACCAGATCGTCGGGGTTTCTTTCCTGTATGCCCTGCCCATTTTGTATAGTTCTATAAATGACCTTTGAGAAATGATTTGAGATTCCCTGCCTATGGTAGTGTAATAATG
This sequence comes from Microcaldota archaeon, assembly GCA_027366155.1. Lineage (GTDB taxonomy): Archaea > Micrarchaeota > Micrarchaeia > Micrarchaeales > CABMGC01 > JAJZIZ01. The sequence continues at coordinate 7,575 of DAHXKV010000009.1, read as the reverse complement.
GTTCCAATCTACCGAGATTCCGAGCCTCTTGTATATCCCGATATACATTTTTTCATAGTCCTTTATTGTAGTCTCGACCAGCTCTATAAATTTCTCCCTGCCTACGTGCTCGGCAGTTATCTTATTCTGCTTTTCCACAAGCAGCTCAGTAGGAAGGCCGTTGTTGTCCAGGCCAAAAGGATAGAACACTGAGAACCCCTTCATGCGCCTATACCTGGCGATAAAGTCGGCATGTGAGTATGAGTAGGCATGCCCCATGTGGATAAAGCCGGAGATTGTCGGTGGCGGGGTGTCTATGGAGTAGACAGGCTTGCCTGAATTGGCAAAACTGTATACCTGGTGCTCTTCCCAGAACGCAGAGACCTTCGCTTCGCTCTCGCGTGGATTATACCTTTCATCCATGATAAGACATTACTGGATACGTATATATGTTTTCTGTGCGTTTAGGCAGGGGAAAATGAGGAGAAAGCGCCTGGATTCTGCCGAGACCATGAAGGCTGGCCGTTATTCTCCCCACATCTCGGCGCGTATTTTCTTTGGGTCTGCACCAAGGCTCTCCAACGCTACTTTGAGGGCCTTCACAAAAGCAGGCGGGCCGCAGATGTAGCTTATCCTGTCCTTGAAGTCGGGAGCCACTTTTGCAATCATCTCCGCGTTCACATGGCCCTCGTAACCTTTAAAACTGTCGCCCGGCTGTGGTCTCGTAACGGTTATCGCGAGTTTGAACTTTGAGGTTTTTTCGTATTCCATCAATTCGTCGTGGTAGATGAGCTCCGTGGCGAATTTTGTGCTGTATATCATTACCGCATCTGACTTGTTGCCGGTCTGGGCGGATTGCCTGAGCATCGAGATGAATGGCGCTATGCCGGTGCCTCCCGCAAGGAAGAGGAACTTGTCCCCCTCATTTATGTCAAACTTGAATTGGCCGTATGGTGCCGAGACATAATAGAGATCTCCGACAGCTGCAGTGTCAAGCTTCGATGTAAACCTGCCATGTATAAGTGCTATGACAAATTCAAGGCTGTTGGAAGGGGGCGCATTGGCTATGGAAAATGCGCGTGCCACAGATTCCCCTGTCTTCTCGTTCTTGTATTGGAGCATTGCAAACATGCCGGGGACGAAGTCCATCACGGCACCGTCGTCGGCCTTGAATAGGAATGAGGATACCTCCGGAGTCAGTTTGGTTATCTTGGTCAGCCTGTATGGCTTGTTGAGTATCATGTTTTCACCTGCTCGCCGGCACGGAAAGGCAGTTAACAGAAGAGTTCAGTTCTTCTTGACTTCGGTGATTGTCTCGGCTATCTTCTCGTATTTTTCAAAAGACTTCACTATTTCCTTGAGACGTGGGTTGATGTTGTAGCCGAGATCGTAGCCGCGCTCAGTGCGTATGTGTGTCGGCTGTAGCACATTGAGGTGCATTGAGAGGTTCCGCAGGGTGAGTATGAGCGTCTTTCTGGTAAAGTTTTTCCCAAGCATCGTGTAGAGTTCCCTGGTGGTCCGTGGGGACTTTACCATAAGAAGCTTCAGCACCGCATAATTTGGCTTGCTTAGAAGCTTCCGCATAAGCCAGATCTCGTCTTCTCCCTTCTCCTTTCTTGTTGCCGCAGCTGCCATCTAAAGCACACATGATTCTTATGCTGAGAAGTTTTATAAAGGTATATACATGGTAGGCAGGGTAACTCTTTTTACCTTAGGGAAACCAAAACCAGAAAGGTATATATATCAAATATTTTATTATGGTAAATGATGTTGTACCAAAGTAAAATATATAATATATTAGTAAATAAATTCCGTGAGGGGAGGGAGGGGGCGTTGGCCTCCGGCTGCAGTCGCAGGCGACGTCTGAGCGGGGTTGGATACGTTTTTGGCGGAGGAGAGGGGAAAGAGGTGGAGAGAAGGGAGGCCGGCATAGTTAGAAGGATAGTCAGGCAGGGCGAGTCTTATACATACATACTGGGTTCCAGGCTGGCAAGGCACGAATATGTCTTGCTTGAAGAGGCAAAAAATTCGGCGACACGGAGGGTTTCTTCGGAAGGCGCGGCAGAGACCACAATAGAGAAAGTCTTGGAGAGTGCATATGGCGAGCTCTCCGGGCGGCTTGGGCGCGATAGAGGCCTTTTGCTCGCTTATATAGTTGCCCATGAAGCGGCAGGGGCAGGGATTTTCAGCATGCTCATGGATGACGCAGGGATGGTCGAGGGAGTGGAGGTCGTTTCTGCCTATTCTCCAGTAATGGTAAGCCTGCACAAGTATGGCAGATGCAGGACAAACCTCAGGTTCAGTTGTGAGGAGGCCTTTAGGAGCGCAGTAGACAGGCTTCTGTCATCAGGATGGGCAAAGAGAGGGAGGGCCTGCCCATCGATTGATGTCAAGATGATTGACAGTAGGATTGACCCGAGGATACGGCCTTATCTGTACAGGGGCCCGGTAGTTTCGGTGCGGGCGCAGGAGGCAAAGAAAGCAGGGATCGCCAGCATGGTCAGTTCTGGAGTACTTAATGCTGAGGCTGCAGCCTACCTCTGGATTGCAATGGAGTCTGGAATGAGCATGGTCTTTTCGGGACCTGCAGCAAGTCAGAAGGCTGCCATGATGGAGGCTGTTGCGGGATTTATATCCCATGCAGACAGACTGGTGGCAATAGGAAATGAGATAGCAGAGACTAGGTTGAGGAGGGCAATGGTTAATACAGCAGCACTGCGGGGCGCTGACGATGCGGAATGTGATGCCAAGGCGAGGATAGCCAAGGCAGTGGGACTGGTGCCTGATAGGATAACCTGCAGCGAGTGCACACCGGAAGAGGCGGGAGAGTTGTTAAAGGGAGCCGGCTTTGGCGTTCCTTTCATGGCATCTGCCAGCTGGGACGAGGAAGGGCCATCACTCATAGGGAAGCTTCTGGCCAAGCCGGCGGCCTTCATGCCGAGACACCTTGGCATGCTTGACATGACTGTAAAAATAAGCCATGATAGCATTGGCAGCTCGCCCTCGCTGAGCATTTGCGAGTATAGGTGGATGAGCAGGTGCGAGACTGAGGCTGGTTTTGAAGTGGCAGGGAGGGACATGGTTGAAACTGTGATAATAGCACAGCGCGGAGCAGCAACAGAGGCTTCAGTCTTGTCCTCAAAGGTGCTGAGGGCATTTGCCTTGAATAATCGCCTTTCTCCGGAAGCGGCGCAGCGCGAAGCCATCAGGAGAATATCGCTTATAAGGAAGGCTACCAAGATAGGGGATGATGAGCTTTCCAAGAGGATTGAATCGTTCTCATTTGGGGATTAGCTGCGTGATTGGCGCCGGGTCTGTCCTTTCCGGCGGAGGGCGTCTGGGATTATTTGGATCTCCACCTGCAGAACCTGACAGAGAGGTATACGCATATCACTACCTCTATGATAAAGACAGGAAGAGCCATCGGGAAGAAGGGCGCTAGACCTGAGATGCCGGAAATCAGCATCGAGGCAGAGGTTGTTGGCACTGCCATCATCAGATAGAGCAGCGGCTTTGGCAGGTAGGTGTATGGGTAGTAGACTGGCGGGATTAGCGAGAGAAGTATAAGAAGTATGTTGGTATAGCCCCAGACCCCGCGCATCTTGGAAGGAACCCCAGATACGAGGAATGCTATGGAGGAAACCGCAAGGTAGAGAAGCAGATAGATGATAGCAATAGGCAGTATCGAATGCAGGGTATAGACATGGAAGAAGATGCCTATCGCAAGATACACTACTATGCTCGGTGATGCGAAGACCAGCTCGTTGGCCATCATGCCAAGCATGTATGAGGCAGGGGTCAGTCCCGTTGCAATAAAGAGATCCTGGGCCTTGTATGTTATCCGCATCTGGGCTGAGTCGAAGAGTGTGTTAAGGCCGTTGGTCATGAGTATTGAGACCATGCCGCCAAGTATTGCAAATGGGAATAGAGTGGATTTTGATACCATGTAGAATATGAAAAGGAGCGAGAGCGGCATCATGAGTGCGGAGATTATGTAGGGGATGTTCCTGCGTATTGCCTTGTATCCGTAAAGCTTCGAGAATGTATATACAAAACGAAGGTTCATTTCAATGCACCGAGCACGAACAAGTCTTCAAGGTCGAGCTGCTTGGGCTGGTAGCCCTTTTTCATGTATGCCAGTGCGGCTTTGTCTCCAAGGTACGAGATCATTATGTCCCCTATCCTGAAGCTCTTTCTACCTTCCATTATGCCATCTATGCGCACCAAATGCCTGTATGGCTTAAGCAGTGAGTTTATTTCCCCCTTGGCTATAAGCCTGCCCGAATTCAGTATCATTACCTCGTCAGCAAGGAATTTTGCCTCTTCGAGGTAATGCGTAGTCAGGATTACTCCTCCCCTAAGCTTCTTTATGGCAGACCATACCTCCATGCGCGAGACAGGGTCGAGGCCCGTGGTTGGCTCGTCGAGGAAGGTAAGGTCTGCGTTCGAAGCTAGTGCCATTGCCACAAAGATCTTGCGCTTCATTCCCCCAGATAGGGTGTTAGCGGTATGGTCCCTGGCAGCATATAGGCCTACAGTCTTAAGCGCCGAATCTATGGAAGCAGATGCTTCCCGCGTGCCGATGCCCCTTGCGGAGAGGTACATCTCGAGATGCTCGTATGGGGTCAGGACCTCGAGCGCGTCTGATTCCTGAGGTATGCTCACGATCCTTTCGCGTATTTCCTGCGCATCGTCGTTTATGTCCAGTCCGAGGACCGATGCTCTGCCGGAACTTGGCAGAAGCTGCGTGGAGAGTATGCGCAGCAGAGTAGTCTTCCCTGCGCCGTTGTGCCCCAGCACTGTGCTGATCTTCTTTGAAAGCCTGAAATTCAGGCCCTTGAGGGCGGCCGTTCTTCCAGGATATTCTTTCTTCAGCCCTTCTGCTTTTATGTAATCCAGCTTATCACCGGCTCTCATCAGATCTCTCCGCAGCGGAGAGCCGCAGGCGTATTGCCTCGGTGATGATATTCCTTGAGCCCTCATCCGAGAGTGCAGAGGCTATTTCAGACTCTATCCTATGTAAGGGCTTGTCTAGCGCGTCTTCCATTGAAGTTATTATGTTGAAACGCTTGATCGCAAAAAAGACAATTGCGATGCCAGCATATATGGTGTAGTTGCGGCATACGGTGTAATCGTTCTTGCCTTCACCCCTGAAAAGACCCTGAAGATCCTGAGGTTCTTTTGCGCCTGAGGCCTGGATGTATTCATATGCTGCATCCACTCCAGTGTACGTCTTCCCATTCTCGTAGTAGGAAGTAATTTCCGAAAGCCTTCTGACTATCTCGGCAGACTTCAATGCAGGGTTGTCGTGTCTCATGTACCTACAGTCAAAGACGGAAGCCGCAAAGAGCGCCATCGGCTCCTCAATTCCCGCAGATTGGAGATAGGTGGAGTCTGCACTTGCCTTGTCTTTAATAGCATGCCTCCTGTAGAAATGCAGGAGCTCATGCGTGATTACATTATCCACCCCCAATGCGCCTTTGGCCATTTCAGGCACATTCCGCTTGTGAATCTTGTTCAGATCAGTCTCGACTGCGCTGAGGTTTATGCTGATTGAGTCTTCTAAAAACCATCCAGTTATGCTGCGTTCAGCATCAACCAGCACTATTTTAGGAGGCTTCATGTGGAGCAGTGCTGCAGAGTTCTTTGAGTGGGCTTTGAGGAATGTAAGCGCATTGTCTGCAAGTTTTTGGATCTTTTCCGAAAGCTCCGGCAGGACGAGTATCTTGTATTCGGGCATTTGCGCCTTTTTAATGGTAGTGCTCATTTTAACAGGTATTCAATCACAGGCTTGTTTTATAATGTTTTTGTAGGACAGCAGAGATCCCCACATTTGAAAAGGAAGCGCCGGGTGCGAGAATCGGACTCGCGAAGGCCGATTGGCCAAACAGCTTAGCAGGCTGCCGCCCTACCACTAGGCGAACCCGGCACATTATGCAGCAGAAGCCGGCCCTGCATTGCAAGAGAGAATGGGTTTGTCCTCACTTCCACTCCGTCCTGTATCTTCAGAGCATGGCACTCTGTACGCTTGCGGTTCATTGACCGCATTGCAATATACTTAGGGTTGCTCCTTCCGGCCTGGCCCGTTTCACATATGGAACCACCACCAAAGGCAAGACTTCGACGCTTCAGCGCGGTTCCCATAAACTGCATGCAACACGCATCCGGCATGCGGCCCGCCTGAAGGGGATTTGCGGTATGGGAAACCCCTAGCTTCCCGCCTTACTGCTGCGGTATAAATTGCACATTATGCTTTAATAATTAATAGCATTGGAGGAAGACGCGTGCTGCAGGCACCTCATGCCAAGCACGCCGTAGGCTGTCGCACAAGTATATTAATAGCTTTTTCTGCCATTTATAAATGTGATTTACTGAATTACGACCAGCTTCTAGATAAGGCGTTTGCCGAGTTGCCTGCACTTTCCGTAGAGAATGAGGATTTCCAGATACCCGATGCGGACTCGCTAATACAGGGAAGCAAAACCATACTGAAGAACATAGATCAGATAGCTGACAAGGCCCGCAGGGACAAGGAGGAGATTGCAAGATACCTTACAAGGGAGCTTGCCGCTCCGGTAAGCCTCCAGGAGCATGCGATGGAAATAAGCGCACGGGTACAGCCGCAGGAGATGAGTGCGAAGATAAGGAGGTTCTTCGAGGTATACGTGATATGCAAGGAGTGCCACAAGCCCGACACGCAGATAAAGGGAAGGGAGCGCGGTTATGTCACCATAGGATGCGAGGCCTGCGGGGCAAGGTATACAGTAAAGAGTTACTGAGTGAATAGATGTACAATAGGAAAAACAAAAATGGAGGAGAGGCGCCGCAGCTGGTCCTGCCCCAGAGCGGGCAGATCGTTGGCGTTGTGATAAAGTCCCTAGGCGCAACAAAGTTTGACGTGTTCTGCTCCGATAAGAAGGTAAGAAGGTGCGCGATACCAGGCAGGCTGAAGAGGCGCTTCTGGATAAAGGAAAACGACCTCGTGCTTGTCACGCCATGGCCGGTGCAGGGAGATGAGAAAGGGGATGTGGTGTGGAGATACAGCATAATGGACAGGGACCTTCTAAAGAAGAAGGGCTTTGAGATACCTAAATGACTACGGTCTTAAGAGGACAGAAAGCATATGCTAACTGCGAATCTTTTCATCAATTCTATGTTTTTTTAAGTCCGAACCGGTTTTGCCTTAGCTCTTTCTTTTTACAAAGAGTTCTTCAGTAGTAAAGATCAAAGTTTCCCATGAATGCATTTATTGCTATTGTCCTGATTTTATTACTTCTATCGCCAAACTTTGCAAATGCTTCTGAGTAAAAACTTTCGTATGCAGCCTTTGCCTCTTCGATGTTGTTGTACTTTTTTGTGAATAGCTGTGATGCTGCGGTCCTGACGAGATTTTCAGAGTCCTTGTCACCTCCGAATACCCTTCTTGAGTCTGCGAGGTGTTTGTCGTATGCCGCCTTTGCCTCTTCGATGTTGTTGTACTTTTTTGTGAATAGATGGGATGCTGCGGTCCTGACGAGGTTTTCAGAGTCCTTGTCACCTCCGAATACCCTTCTTGAGTCTGCGAGGTGTTTGACGTATGCCGCCTTTGCCTCTTCA
>DAHXKV010000057.1 GCA_027366155.1 Microcaldota archaeon | reverse complement strand
GCTATTATGATCACCATGCCTCCGCCGTTGTTCCTCCCCCTACCCAGGCCCCCGAACCATAGCATGTTCCTTGCGAAAGCCGCTACAATGCCTATCACGCCTGCAAAGATGACTGCAACCATCATAAACTGTATGTCATTGTCCCCTATGTGTGACATCTCGTGCGCAATCACGCCCTCAAGCTCCTCTTTGCTCATCATGCTGAGGAGACCTGTAGTGACTGCTATAGCGGCATGCTTTTTGTTCCGCCCTGTGGCGAATGCGTTCGGATTGTTGTCTCTTATTATGTAAATGTTTGGCATAGGCACCTGCATCGCGGAGGAGAGCCCCTCCACGAGATTGTAGAGCGTCTGGTACTGCTGCTTATCTGCCGGCACTGCGCCTGACATCTTCAATACCATCTTATCCCCACTCTTGTAAACAAATGCCGCGTACAGGCCAACGAGCACTATCCCGAGCACGAGCCCGAAGATCCCGAGCCCAGCAAAAATTGCAATTACGTATATTATGCCAACGAAAAATGCAGAAAAGACTGCCATGAGCAGCATGGACTTGACCTTGTTCTTCGCAATCTCGTCAAAAAAACTTGTCATTTACTGCCACCTTTACTTTTTTGACGCCTTCTTCTGTGCATTGGGGCTATTCTGCGATGCGTCTGTTCCTGGATCTGAATTATCATCGTCAAAATCGACCTTCACTGGCTTCTTTTCCTCTTCAGGCGCCTGGAAGAAGTCGGCCTTGGAAAACTTGAACCTGCTCGCAAAAACATTTCCTGGAAATTGCTGCAGTGCATTATTGTAGTCCATTACATAGTCGTTGTATGATGTCCTCACGAAGGCTATCTTGTCCTCTGTGTCCTCCAACTGGTGCTGAAGATCCATGAAGTTCTGCGAGGCCTTGAGGTCTGGATAATTCTCGGCCACAGCGAAGATCGTTTTCAGCGCTCCGGTAAGCTGATTGTTCGCAGTTGCCTTTTCCTGCGTTGAGCCTGAGACTATGGAGCTTCTAAGCTCCGTCACCTTTGTCAGCACGCCTTTCTCATACTTCATGTAGCCTTTGACTGAATTTATCAGGTTAGGTATCAGGTCGTAACGCCTCTTGAGCTGAACGTCTATCTGCGCCCAAGCATCCTGCACGCGGTTCCTTCTCGAAACAAAACCGTTGTACATAATTATTACTGCAATAACAACAATGGCGACCAGTGCGCCAAGCGCTCCCAAGACAAGCAAAAGAACTCCCATCGAATCACAATGTATATTCTTGTGCGGTTAATAAAAACCTGCCTTTTTTATACGGCACTGCATTCAGCGCTTTGATGCAACAATGAAGCCCAATACCTACTCAGTCTGGCATGGTCTGGGGGCTTGGCGAACTAAGAGAAAAAGTTGCATTATACTTACTAACAAAAGAAGAAAAATAGATCTTCCGAAGGAGTATAACGAATCACTTGAGAAAGAAGCAAAAGGGGTATGGGTGAACGCATAAAGGAGCTAGAGAAAGGCAATTGATTTTTAAATCCTTCATTTATATTACTTACTATGACAAAGGAAGGTTTCTTCTACAGGAATGCAAGAGAGATTAAAAGCGTTGCAAGGATACTTTTCGGTATTGTCTGGCTAGTTGACGCGTCATTCAAGTTTCAAATGAGCTTTGTCCAGAGCTTTTCGAGTCTTATCGCTGCAGGCGGTATCGGGCAACCTGCATGGCTGGCCGGATGGTTTTCCTTCTGGGCTGCGACTACTGCAGCAAATCCAGTAATGTGGGCATATATAATAGCCTTTTCCGAGCTCGCTATCGCGGTATCATTGATATTTGGATTCATGAGGAAGATCGGATACAGCGGAGGGTTACTGCTCAGTTTGCTTATATGGAGCGTGCCAGAAGGCTTTGGAGGCCCGTACGGGCCTAGCTCAACGGACATAGGCACCGGTTTCATTTATGGAATAGTGTTCCTTATGCTCATAGTGATAAATGCCCTTGAAGGACCTAGCAGATCGTCTGTCGATTATTATATAGAAAAGAAGGTGGGCTGGTGGAAGAAGCTTGCCGAGTTTGGAAAGTAGTGCACTATATCTGTATTCTTATGGCCTCTCTTATAGTTGTACTCCATCTGGCTTTTCCTACCCCGACGCTATGTCGTTATTTTCATTCGCCTTGGCCGGGATTCACCAGATTTGGTTAACGCCTTCAGGGATTTTTGCTTAGGCAGTGGTCAATGGGGAACCTTCATAAGATTTCAACATCAGATATATCTTTGAAATCATTATCCTTGGTAAGTATTTTTAGTCCGTATATGGCTCCACTAGCCAATATAAATGAATCAAGCATTCCCCATTTCTTATTTATCTTTTTCCTTTCGAAATTCAGTTTTCCCGCCAAAATCGTTATGTCTTTATCTAATTCTATTAGATTACTTAAATGTTCTACAGTATTAACAAGGGAAAGTACTTCTCTATCCTCTTTCAGGGCCCAGTTAGTTACTTCAGCTAAACTAACAATGCTTGTATAGCAATCATCTTTGTACAAAACTTCCTTAACACGTTTTCCTTTTATACTACCTATGAAGAATTCTATCCATGCGGAAGTATCAAGTAGCAAAAAATCGCCTATACCCTATCTATTGCATGCCTTTCAAAATGGCCCGCTCCCTTCGCTATACCGAAAGCCTTTGAAATAAGCTCCTTCCTCTTTTTGAGAAGGGCTATCTCTACTACCTCTCCTTCCTTTATTGACTTAGTCGCTATTAGCTGTTTTGGTATCAATACCCCTAATGAAGTCCCGATTTTCCTTATCTTTACCTTAAATATTGTTTCCACATAATCACATTATAATGTATTATAATATAGATATATAACGCTTTTGCTTTGGAGTTAACTTGTGGCAGTTTTCGCCGGAATTGGCGAAGCCCTTAAGGTTTTTGATAGATAAGATATCCAGGCAAGGAAAGGTTTACTAAGCGTTTATCATTTTAAGGAGCTCATTCAGCGCCACATGTAATTCTGGTATGTTGAAGTGCCCCATCTTCGGTTGTATAAAGACCTTGGCGTTGAGCTTTTCCTTTAGAATGTCGCTGTATTTCAGTGAGACGTACTGATCATTGTCTGAAGCTATAGCCACAAACGTTTTGCAATGTAAGTTTATCTTGTTCCAATCTATTGAAGTTGTGAAGAAATCGCTTATCTCTTCAATTCCAAGGTCATCGGTAAACCCCGCGACAAATACTGCGCCGCCTATCTCTTCGCCCTCTTTTAATCCTTCAAGATAGCGCATTATGGTTATGCAGCCGAGGCTATGGCCTATGAAGTACGTTTCTTCATCAGCAACGCCTACAAGTTTGTCTAAAGCAAGCAACCAGTCGCTCTGCTTGGGACTCTCGGCGTTTGGCAGCTGCGGAACTTCAACTTTTATCCCGCGTTCCTCAAGTTTTAGTTTTAGCCAGGGGAACCAGTTGGAACTGGGCGTTCCTTCCCAGCCGTGTAGAACAAAGATCCTTTTTGGCATGGATCTAGATAATCGTTGAAGAATATATGGTTTATCATAAGGACGTCGTAAGAAAAATACGCCTTGGCCGGGATTCGAACCCGGGTCGCAGCCGTGACAGGGCCGTATGCTGGACCGCTACACTACCAAGGCTTTGCAGTATGATTGTTAGTGGAGTTATAAAAACCTGTCTCCTACGAGGCATCTTGCAGGTATTCTGCAGGAAGGATCTCGGATGGCAAGTCATTCTGGGATGAACTTGAAGTGATAATGTATGAGCCCTTCTTCTCCGTCGGTATACATCTTCCTGAATGCAGTCTTGACCTTGGTTCCTATCTCGACCTTTTTGCCGTTGTCTATGATGTGGCCCTCAACCTTAGGGCCCTCTTCCAGCTCTATTATGCCGACAGTATATGGTGCGCTCTCCTTGAAGGCTTCTGCCGGGACCCGTATTTCTGAATGAGAATATACAGTGCCCCTGCCACTCATTTTCCTGTGGAGCATCTTTGTATCCTTGCCACAGTTCCTGCATATCGCCCTTTGTGGGAAATATTTCGTTCCGCACCTCTCGCACATGCTTCCGACAAGATTGTACCTTGAGTCTATCTTACGCCACATTCCTGCCGATGCCTTTTCCATCTCAATACCTCATTAGTTTGTCCTCTCAAGTATGTGGACGACTGCTGTTGCGCCGCTGCCCCCGACGTTGTGTGTCATGCCTATCTCAGCGCCGCTTACCTGCCTGCCTTCTGCCTCGCCGCGCAATTGCATTGTTATCTCGACTGCCTGCTTGACGCCTGTTGCGCCGACCGGATGGCCGCAGCCCTTGAGCCCGCCGCTTGTATTTACAGAGAGCCTTGCATTCAGCGCGGTTTCTCCCTCTGATATAGCCTTTGCTGCAGCGCCCTTCTTGAAGAATCCCAGGTCCTCCATTGCAAGTATCTCGGCTATCGTGAAGCAGTCGTGAACCTCGGCAACATCTATGTCGCCTGGCTTGAGGCCGGAAGCCTTGTAGGCCTTTTCGCCTGCTACGGCAGTCGCCTTCAGCCCAGTTATTGAACCGCGCTCCGCAAGGCAGAGCGTGTCAGTAGCCTGGGTGCTCGCCAGTATCTTCACAGGCGTGTCGGTATATTTGCGCGCAATGTCCAGAGGCGCCAGGATTACAGCCGCGGCACCGTCTGAGAGCGGTGAGCAGTCGAGGATTTTGAGCGGATCTGCAACAGGCTTCGAGTTCAAAACCTCGTCTATGGTTATTTCCTTCCTGAACTGAGCATACTTGTTCTTTGTAGCGTTTAGGTGATTCTTGACTGCGACGGCAGCCATCTGCTCTACGGTTGTCCCGTATTCATGCATGTGACGCCTTGCCATCAGTGCGTAAAGGCCCGGAAAAGTTATGCCCTGGTTCAGCTCCCATTCCTGGTCTCCTGCTCCGCCAAGGGCAGTAGTTGCCTCGGAGGTAGTCACATCAGTCATCTTCTCTACGCCGCCTACCGCGACTATGTCATGTATACCGCTAGCAACTGCTATGTAGCCCTGGCGCAGTGCTGTGCCTCCGCTTGCACAGGCATTCTCGACACGGGTCGCGGGAATGTTGTCAAAGCCGAGCTGGTCCGCTAGAAGTGCGGCGATGTGTTCCTGCCCTACAAACCTGCCCGAAGCCATAATGCCGGCATATAATGCCTCGACATCTTTGCCGTTTATTCCTGCGTCTGTAAGCGCACTGAGGCCTGCCTCGGCCATCAGGTCCCTGAGGCTGTGCTCCCACCTCTCGCCAAATCTGGTCAGGCCAATGCCTATTATTGCAACGTCTCTCATTCGGTCATCTCTTTGTTATCGAGTTCCTGTTCTTAAGGTATTGTGCGTAGTCGATGTACTGCTTGTCTTTTATCATGGTGGAGATTTTGACTGCCCTGCCTCTTTTCTCGTTTATGCCTTCTGTAACCTCGATTGCGAATGAGTCGCTTCCCGCCCCTGAGCCAAAGCTCGTGACCAGTATCCTCTCACCTGGGACAGCATTGTCAAGCACCGCACATAGTCCGAGCATGGAGGCGCCCGAGTAGGTGTTCCCTATCAGGGGGGTGAGGAGTCCGATTTCTATCTGCTTCTCAGTGAAGCCGAGTAGCTTTGCTGCGTTCTTAGGGAACTTGCCATTGGGTTGGTGGAATACAGCATACGTGAAGTCGCTTGGCTTGAACCCCGTCTTCTCGAAGAGGAGCTTTGAGGCATGCACTATGTGCTTGAAGTAGCCTGGCTCTCCGGTGAACCTTCCGCCGTGTGAGGGGAAGTTTGCGCCTTCGCGCCTCCAGAAGTCTGGCGTGTCGGTGGTGTAGCTTGCGGTTGCCAGTATCTCGGCAATGCACTCGCTTTTCTCCTTGCCTATCACCAGGGCCGCGCCTCCGGCGCTCGCCGTGTACTCCAGCGCGTCTCCTGGCCTTCCTTGCGAGGTGTCGCTGCCTATCGTGATGCCGTATTTTATCATCGAGCTGTCAGTCATGCCCATGAGCATCTGTATTCCGGCGGTGCCGGCCTTGCATGCGAATTCGAGGTCTGCCGCAGTCAATGAGGTTCCTGCGCCTATCGCCTGCGCGACTATGGTTGCCGTTGGCTTTACTGCGTAAGGATGTGACTCAGAGCCTACATACACCGCGCCTATCTCCTTCGGGTTTATTCCTGAATGCGAGAGTGCGTTCCTTGCGGCTTCGACTGCGATGGTTGCGGCGTCCTCGTCCATGGATGGTACGCTCTTCTCGGTTATGCTGAGCCCTTTCTTTATGCTCTCGGCGTCCTCATTCCATACCCTAGCTATTTCCTCTACCTTTATCCTCATCCGGGGTACATAAGCGCCATAGCCAACTATGCCTGCCATTTAAACAATTGCTCTTTGTTGGATGGCATTAATATACTCTATTGTAGGGTAAGGTATTTGTCTAATGCCTTACTCCATGCCCTCCCAGGTGCCTGTTGTCGACTTCCTGCGCTTTGGCCTGTATATGTACTCGTGGCCCCAGGGGTCCTTCGTCTTGACTTTTGTGGGCCTCACCTTCGTATATTTTGAGAGCTCGAACGTATCCTTTGTCGGCTCTTCGGAGAGGATAGGTCCCTGTATCTGTTGGTAGTTTGGCTCCTTGTCCTCCTTCAGTATGGTTATGCACGAGACAGGGCACTCCTCCTGGCATATCATGCACCCTATGCACCTGCTGACCTGCAGAGGAAACTCAGTCATGTGGGTTATGTTGCCTTCTGCCTGTTCTATGTCCTCTGGATTCCTGTGCCGCGGCCTCGTGAAGTCAATCGTGTTTACCGGGCAGACGTCGCCGCATATGCCGCACTGTATGCAGACCTCCTTGTCAAAAGAGAACTTAAAAGGCATGCAATCATTCTAGCGGCTTGCTCTGCTTTGGTTTTTTGGCTGACGAGGGCTTAGGTGCCGATGCAGTAGTTTCTGATCCGGGAGATATTGGGACCTTGGGCTGCGTGGCCTTCTGCTGTTGAATGGCTTGCGGCTGTACGGGCTGTGGGGATGAAGGAGGCTGACTGGTGGCAGGCGCCTGCTGTACCGGATGCGCCTGGGCAGGTTCGGCCGTAGGCTTGAGTATTGGCGTAGGGATAGTCTTTATGGAATTGCGGGGCATGCTTCCGCGTATCCCGTATATGAACGCGACGACGCCACAGATTGCCAGTATGCCGAAGCAGAGGTAAAAAGAATATATCGAGAGTGCAGGGTTGAGCTGTGAATTCATTGTATTGTAAAACAGGCCCCACAGATTTGATGAAGAGGCGGAGACTGTTGGCGGAAGTACTGCTAGCTGGACTGCGCTCTCGGTTACAAATACAGTACCGAAGATGTACAGCATCGTGCCGAGGCCCACGAGCACTGTTATCACGTTGTTCCACCTAGGCTCTTCATCAGTGTCCTTTATTAGGAGTATCACGAGCGCTATTGCAAAGATGTCTATCGAGAGCGGCATTACGGGGACAGCTATGGGAAAGTCCTGGTATGTGCCAGGATAGAACAGCATGAAGCCGAGGAATACCATCAGGAAGATGCTTGCGTCGCGCAGTATCACGAAGATAAGCCACCAGATATCTGCTGCAACTCTCAGGGTGAACTTCCTGAGCACCCTCAGAAAATACCCACGGGCCACCTGTATTGATACTGCAAGTATGGAGATTAGGGTAAGCAAGACGGCTATTGTGTTTTCGGTGTAGGTTGTTGCCGTTGTGATATATAAAGCGCCGAGATTACTGGAATTGAGCTGAGCTGCACTTACAGAAAACTGAAACAATGCAAATGGGTCCATTCAATCGAATTCACTACCAGGTAAAAGTATAAATGCTTAACTTATTGGGGATCATGCTAGGGACCTGACATTTTAATACGAGTTAGATAAATGTTTTTATCGCGGTTTCCACAGATATCTGGCATTTACATTCCAACGAAGCGCACAATAACGTGCAGGAGTATAGACTTGGCAGCGTTTTTCATAATAACATCTTTATTTGTTTGGCTTCAAGAATTAGGTGGTAGGCAATGGCAGGAATTCTTGAGGACTCATTTGAGACGTACAAGGAGAATAGGAACTTCATACTTATCTTCTCCATACCGTTCATAATAGCTTTTGCGATACCGCTCCTCGCGCCTCTGCCCACGTTTGTAAGCCTCGGCGGAATCTTCCTTAGGACTGCAAGCATCTTCACAAACCTGAATTTCTTCGGGCTTGCAGTTATAATGGTCTCATTCTTCTTCTCGCTGCTGTTCATAAGCTTCGCTTTCGTAGCAATAAGTCTTGTAGTCAAGGCAAAAAGGACCCGGATGAAGGTCGGGCAGAGGGCGATGAAAGGCATTGAGAAGTACATGGGCAGGGTCTTCCTTGCCTTCATACTTTATGCCCTGATACTCTCAGCGGCAAACATCGCAGGATACTACCTCGGGATCGAGACTGCCCTTACTGACATAGTTGGCTTCATTCTTTTCATACCCTTTTTCTATGCGCCCAGTGCAATGGTAATTGACGACCAGGGCCTGAGAAGATCTATGTCTAACAGCGCGAAACTAGTTGCAAAGGAGCCCCAGTACTTCCTGCTATGGTTCGTGCTTATAAGCATTGTCGTCTCGCTGGTTTCATTTGCATTAATAGGCATTGCAGGCACCTACTGGTCGAGATACTTCATACTTCTGGTCAATTCGCTCCTCGTGCTGCCTTATTTTGTGATATTCCAGGCCGAGGCATACATGAAAAGGTTCCCGATACTCAAGCACTGACTGCGGTACTGATAGTCGCTTATAATAAGCTTTCTTGAGAATATAAACGCAGGCGGAGTAGCTCAGCCTGGTTAGAGCGCTAGACTCATATGTAAAACGTCATGAGTGAAGAGCATTCTGCGATGACCGCTAAGAAATCTAGAGATCGCGAGTTCAAATCTCGCCTCCGCCAGGGCACTTTCCAAGTAATCCTCATTCTGTCCCGAAATAGGAAACTCCAAGTAGGCTATTCGGATCTGCCACAGAGCAGACATCTGTCCCGTGCAGGCGGCCTGTAATCGGGTCTCTTGCAGCGTGCCTTACAACAGGCGCCATGAACGGCGCTTCGGGTCTCAGGAGTCTGCGTATCATCCCGCTCAATAATAGCGAAGGAACCAAATCGGTTGGTATGCGTGTGGTCTCTTCTGCGATGCCGTACATGCTTCTCTGGGGAAAGTTTTCTATGACTATGGATCTAGTAAAATCCGGAAATACGACAATCTTGCCACGGTGCAGATCTAGTTCTTCCGGCTCGATTATCAATGCACTCCCAAAACCTCTGAAGTCACGAGGTACAAAATATGCGGGCAGGAGCATGTGTTCAACTGTAATATCACGTCCCCGTTTGTATTCTCCCTCTCTCGGATAAGTAACTATCATGGTTGATGCCCATGCAGGATAAAGTCCCTGGCCATGAAGATCCGAAGCAGCCTTCAGATCAACAAGCGCCTTGTCGTGCATCGCATTTGTGGGAAGGCCGTCCATATTGCGTACAGTCCTGAAGGCTTCCCTATACGGCATTGTGAGTCCAATTGAGACTATATGTGGATTTCTCTTTAGTTCTCCCATGTTCCCATACTATGGGTTGGTTTTAATCGTATAAATACCTTGCCATGAGGCACAGGCATTGGAGTAAACCGCATGCAGCCGCAGCTACAGAAAGGATTTAATATGTTGGGTTTCGATAGATATTAGTGATGATATGAAATTGCAAATGGCAATATTTGCAATGGCAGTGATTGCCATTGCCGCGCCAGTGATGGCGTTTGGCCCTGTTTACAACAATAGCGGCGCTATCTCGGTGTACAACCATACGAATGCCAGTGTTATCGGGACTTCGACCAATAGCACGCCTCCGCCTTCGACTATCGGCTCAGGAAGCAGCGCGAACTCATCTTCCACAGGATCTGCAACTACAAAAACAAGCGGATCTGCTTCTGGAAACCAGACAATCTCAACAACAGGAAGCGGAACATCGACTTCAGGCAATTCGCAATCAGGTTCTGCATCAAATAGCCCCGTAGTGACTTCAGGAACTTCCGCCCCTACTGGTTCAGGCACTGGCACAAGCACGTCCCAGGTCGCCCCAACTTCCCCGTCAGGCAGCTCAGGAAACAGCCTGTACCTGATACTCGGGATAGTGGTCGTGATAATAATTGTGATTGCGGCTTTCGCCCTGATGCGCAAGAAGTAATCTCAACCTGCCAGGCACATGGTTTGTGCCTGGCCTTTTTCTTTTTTTCATCCTCTCTTTGAAGACGCCTTGTCCTCCAAAGCAGGGCCTGAAAGCTTTAGCGCTTCCATGAAGCCGCGCACTAGGCTGCCTATGCCTATGATCCCAACCACGAACAGCACGAGCACAGTTGAAACGCCTACTGAACTGAGGTTCGGTATCGGGTTTCCTGTCGATATCGCAACGCTGTCTATGGCAGGGAAAAGTATTATGAAGAGGCCAATGGCTGCAAAGGCTATGCCACCGTAATAGAGCGTCTTGCCTGCAGTCTGCCTGCCTATCATATTCATCTGTACCTCGCTGAGCTTCTTCAGCCTGGCTATGTTTGCGAATACCGCACCGAATATTATCTGCATTGCCATTGTGCCTAGGCCGAATGCAAGTCCGACCAGTGGCGCATAAATGAGGGAGGGCACCTTAGGTGCGAGTATAAAGGTTATTATCGTTGCGTATGCGCCAAATCCCCATCCTGCGATAATTCCGTGGATAAATGCCATCTTGGCAGGTATTGGGTGCCCCTGCTCATGCAACGGAAGGATTGCTGCTTTTTCACTGTGGTGGAGCTTGCCACCGAAGAGAAGGTCGATAGGCAGGTGGATGTATCTCTTCTTGTTGAGTATGTAGGCACCAGCAAGGAACATGACTATTCCGACTATCGCATAGACCGGCCCGTCGAGATTGTATGCCTGGTATATTGCGGCGAGGCCTAGAAAACCCAATGTAGTGAGTATAGCCCGCTGGATGGTGAAGCCGGCCGAGAAGATGAATCCTGCCTTCATTCCCTTCCGCGTGCTGAAGCTGCCTATCGCATAGCTGAATGTTATGGGCCATGTATGCTCATCGGGAGTTGCACCGTGCAGTAGTCCCAGGATGAATGAGATCAGCAGTATGCTGCCTATTGCTATGCTGCCTGTGGGGTTGAGTATGTATCCAAGGCTCAGATCCATCGCATATCGCACCTTCTTATTAACTATTTGAGTTTATCTTATTAATAATTAAGTATTTATAGCTTTCTCATTAATAAATACCTGTATGCCTATAATAAGCCTCTCGCTGAACGAGAAGATACTCAATGAGATAGATAAGCTCGAGAAGGAAATGGGTTTCTCCGGAAGATCGGAGGTAGTAAGAGCGTCAATCAGGCATTTTGTCGTTGAAGAGGCTACTGCAAACAAGACGGAAGGAAATCTCTACGCTGTACTGCTTGTCTCTCACTCGGACACATCCGATGACACTATAGCGGAGGCCACGCACAGGTTTGACGACATAGTCATAACGCATCTGCACAGCAAGGCGCATGGGAGCAAGTGCCTTGAGACATTCATAGTCGACGGGGCAGCAGTCAGGGTCAAGGCTATGTTCAAGTCCCTCCAGTCTAACAGAAATGCAGAGTACGTGAAGCTGCTTGTTATATGAGTCATTCGGTTCTGAGTGCCTTTATCGGATCAACTGTGGACGCCTTCCATGCGGGATACAGGCTGGACAGTATGCTGACTATTATCGCTATCAGTATAGCTTCGACAGCCAGGTTTATGCTCACCAGAGGTGTAAGCTGTACGCTCGGGGAAGACGAGGCTGAAGAGGGCCTGGAGTTTCCTCCTGCAACGAACACCCCTCCTGCGCCAGGCGCCTGAGGTCCTCCTGTAGACCGTGCGGGAAACGAATTTCCCTGGGCGTTTGTGCCTCCCGGAGAGGAATGGGAGAGAAGTGCAGGAAGCGCGTATGCGCCTCCGCTGCCTATTGCAACTCCTGCTATCCCTCCAATAAGGCCTATTATAAGGGCCTCGGAGAGGAACAATGTGAGTATTTCACGCTTCTTGAATCCTATCGACTTGAGTATGCCTATCTCCCTGGTGCGCTCTGTCACTGAAACCATCATTATGCTCAATATGCTTATGCCTGCAACAACGAGGGATATTCCGGCAATTGATCCTAGCAGCAGCGTTATGGAGCCGAGTATCGATGAGACTGTTGAGGCGATCGCCTGCACTGAGAGTATCTCGGCCTCGTTGCCGTACAGCGTAGTAAGGAGAGCATCAACTGAATTCGCTGTGCTCGAATTCGTGGCCTGCACAAGGATTATATTGTAGGAATATGTGTTGAGTATGCTTTCTGCCTCAGGCAGAGCGCACCAGGGAGATAGGCATACTCAAGTCGATAGGATTCAAGAAG
>DAHXKV010000054.1 GCA_027366155.1 Microcaldota archaeon | reverse complement strand
GACACTGCCACGATGATTCACCGTGTTTGGAGAGCTAGAGAGCCCATAACCAAGTCTCTCAAGTCCGCCATCAAGTCTCCGTTCAATGTCCATCGTTTTCGTTCCCAATTCTCTCGTACTCACAATGTCCTTCTCAACCGTCCTCCTCTTCCAGTCCCATAACAAGGCAATCTCATGTATGAACACCATAGCCTAGCTCTCACACCCCATAATATTCTGCAGCTGGACTTTACTCCCCTCCGCTCCTAGTGCGGCGGAACATATGTCGGCATATGGGGCCGTAGGCCTGTCGATGCGCAGGCTGGGATATAGATGTAAAGAATTACTCCGCCGAAGAACTCCATGGCTGCGTGGTCGATGAATGAGAGATTTCCTGTGTCGACAGTGTGGGGCATTGGAATGGGTGGCTGGGAGGGATGTATGCAAAGGCTTCGGGGATGCATATAGAGAAAGGGTGGTGGCCCGGAGACACTAAGGATGAGATTGCAATAGGCGCAGTCCTTGTCCAGAATACAAACTGGTCTAATGCAGAGAAGGCGCTAGGCAACCTCCGCAGGAACGACATGCTTAGCATGGATGCGCTGGCCAACGCAACTCTTGTAGAGATAGAAACACATATAAGGCCGAGTGGGGTTTACAAGAGAAAGGCAGGCTGCCTCAAGGAACTTGCAGCGTATTTCCTCTCAGTTGGAGGCATTGATGGCTGTGCAAGGATACAGACTTGGAGAATCAGGCGGGAGCTTCTCAGAATACATGGAATAGGAAACGAGACGGCAGACGCGATACTCCTCTATGCACTCGGAAAACCAGTCTTTGTTGTTGATGCATATACAATCAGGATAATTGGCAGAGTGACTGGGCGTGCCAGTGAAGACTATGCAGCAATCCAGAAAGAGGCACACGCGGCATCAAATGGGGATCCGGAGGTTTACATGCGCATGCACGCGTTTTTTGTGGAGCTCGCAAAGGCGCATTGCAGGAAAGTGCCACGCTGCACAGGCTGCCCGGTTTTTGATATCTGCGGATACACGGAGAAATCATGAAGTGGAGTTGTAGACTATCCTAAAGATCTTTGTATCCGTGTTTGCATATACGAGCTTAAGGCTTGCGTAGTTGTTGTTCCAAATGCAGGAGGATATTCCGCAGAAATACAGGAATTTTACCATGTTGCTTTGCGCTATCCCTGGTGCCAGTATTATGGCACTGGTTACATTTAACGGGAAGTTGGGGTTCGGCACGTCGGAATACTGTATGAGCAGCGTCTGATGGTTGGTGACATTGAAGGCAGTCTGCGGCACTATGCTATAGTTTCCAGTATTCATATTGCTGAATGCTATGTAGCTAAACGGCGAGATTCTTCCTGGGCCCTCTTCCAGGTAGCTGATTACGCTGTTGTTTCTCCTGATCTCCGTCACTGCGTTTATTGCGCCTGTTCCAGGCTGGCCGTTGCTGAAGATGAGCGTCTCCTGAGTGGCGTTTGCTGTCTCGTTGAAGCGTAAAAGCGGGGCGAAGGCGTATTGCGCCTCAGTGCTTGTATTCAGCCCGGACTCCTGGAATATTCCAACGCTCTCGCCTAGCAACCAGACGTATCTTACCACAAGGTAATTCGGGTTGCTTATCAGCTTGTTGGCTATAAATCCAGGGTCTGAGCTTGAATTGAAGAGCCATGCAGCAAAGATGTCCGATTTCTGCGCATTCTGGGAGCCCACGCTGTCCATCACGCTTGTTCTGTTAGCTACGCCCTCGACTACGCTTCCGTCAGGCCATAGGGTAAGCACAACACTGTTGGTAGCAGAATTGTTCTTCAGCCAGCCCATTGCACTATATAGCGAAGGGTTCATCGAGTCAGCAGGATAAACTGCTGAGCTGGATATTATGTCGAAGTAAGACACAGTGAATAGCAGAATAGCAACTATTGCAAAGCTGGAAAGCATCCGGTTGCCGTAGAGCCCTTCCAGCTTGTATGCACCATAAGCGAATATGCCCGAGAGCGCAGCAATGAGGATGAGCATTTCAGGGCTGTTCCCGTACGTGCTGCTCACAATGGAATAGAGAAGTATGGTCGAGACTGCAAACAAAGCCACAGGCCCTGCGAGCCTTGAGATCTCGAGATTCTTAACATAAAGTATCAGCCAGTAGATAGTATAAGCGCCAAAGATAGCAAGTGGCACTGCAACTAATGAGTTGAACCTTATTGCGTATATCTGGAGGAATCCCGTCGTTGCGAAGTATACCGAAAGCACTATCATGGTTACGTCTGCACCGAATCGTACCCGGGCGTTGCCGCCTAGAAATCCTTTCGTGTCGTAGACCTTCATGAAGAAGTACGGAATGAAGCAGAGGATCATGAAAAACCATATTATCATATCAAGCGCTGTGCGCATAAATGACTGCGGAGATACATTTTGGAAGAGAACTGCGGGCATCGTCATGAGGATAGACATGGGAGAGCTGTAGAGCATATAGCCAAAGCTCGCAAAGAGGAAGTTATATGTGGGCGGGGTAAGCTCCTGTATTGTCGCGCTGAAACTGTTTGTGACAATTACCCCATTATTTATTATTATGTTGTTAACGGTATTTGGCACAAAGACATAAAGGGCAACGAACGAGAGCAATGCAATGAAAAACGCAAAGGCAGATCTGGACGAAGTTGTTTTTAGGAAATCGTTGGTTATTAGGTAGTAGGAGACCAGCCACCCTATTGAGAACATTGCAAGAACAAGGATAAAGCTGCTGCTTGTTAGTACCTGCGAGCCTGGATGTATCTGCCCGGTGAACATCATCAGGTTTACAAGCAGGTACCAGACAAGAAGTGAGAGTATCAGGTAGCCGGAGGTCTTGAGCGATTCTACCTTCCCCCCGACGAAGGAATAAAGCATCATTATGAGGGAGGAGAGCAGGAATATCAGGGTTACAAACGGGGCGCCATTCCATACAAAGTTCGCCAAAGACAGAGATATTGCGGCGGCAAGCGCGAACAGTATCCTCTCTTTTGTGGTTTTTGACTTGAAGAGGTAGATAAAGGATACAAGAGAAAGTATCAGGAATATCGTGACAAAGCCGTCGCCACGGTAGATGAGTGCACTCGTCCTTGCCGCATCCCCTGAACTAAGAGCTACTAAAGCGATGACTAGCAAAAGGAAGAACTTGTCCTTGCTGATAAACCTTGCCAGAAGGTATGCTCCAAGTATATCCAGCAGGCCAAATACCACCGAGATGTAACGCATTACATTGTAGTAGCTTATGCCTGCAAACCTAAGAAAGAAGTAAGGGAGCAGGGTAACCCAGTAAAGGCCGTGCGGCTCGGTTATGATCGTGGAGACGGGCCAGCCGGAAATGCTAAGGTTTTCGGGAATAATAAATCCGTTGTTTAAAGCTGCCCTGATTACAGAAAAGTGGTAGAAATCATCAGGCTCGTAGAATCCCCAGAATTTGAGCATTGTCGTGCGCAGGTAAATAGCCATCAGGATTATGGCCACTACGGCAATCACGTAAAAAGCAGCTGCCGCAGGATTTTCCCGCACGGCCCCAAAAAGACTGTTCCACTTTTGTTCCATCTGGCCTATCTTTTTATTTTCTGCGACCTCCTTCTCCTGGAGCGACATTTCCTTCCTTATGCTCTTCTCTTCCTGGTCCAGTATTTTTTCCCCTTCCTTGAATTCCAGTTCGCCCAGCGCAAGGGTCTTTCTGCGTGATTCAAGCTCCTTTAGTTTTTTTTCAAGATCTTCTTCCAAATTTACCACACTGGACACTGGCTGAAAATAAAGGCATTAGAGCTTTTTATGTGCTGTAAAGTATATAATGCTTCATATGATGCCAGCCTTGTTCAGAATCCGATGCGCCTCAGCCGTTTCATCTTGCTCTCGGTAAATCGTTTCTTTCGCATGTTATATAAGATATAGGCGTGCCTGAGTGCCTTGAGCCCTAGCCTGAATTTTGAAAAAGCATCCGGCCTGAGGCGCACCCCAAGCATGCTTCTCTTCCTGTCTTTCTGCTTTATCATGAATACCGTGCGCAGCAGCCATACCGGTATTGAAATGCACTTCATTAGAGGCCCGTACTGCTTTATTACCAGGTAGGAATAGCCCTCGAGCCTTGCATAGAAGCGCTTGTCCATCCTCGACTTTATTTTTGAATTGGAGGTAGTAAAGCCTTCAAGGTGCATCGCATATGCACTGCCATTGTAAACGACACGGAATCCGTGCTTCCTTGCCTCGTAACAGTAGTCTATGTCCTCTAGGCCCAGCAGGTTTTCGTCTATAAGACCTGTCTTCTCAAGTGCACTCCTTGAAACAAAGAACATTGCGCCTATTATGGCACCTATGTCCTCTACCGAGTCGTACCTGCCATCATCTATTTCCCCACGGCCCCTTGTCTTTGGTATAACCCCGAGGGTTATTCCTGCGTGCTGTATCTTGCCATCTGGATATAGAAGCTTGCAGCTTTCCACACCTATTGTAGGATCCTTCTCCGCCTCGGCTACCATTTTTGCAAGCCATTTCCTGTCAGTTATTATTATGTCGTTGTCTATCCGGACAATGTAGTCTGGATTCATGTGCTTCAGGCAGTATTTTATTGCATCGTTGTTGCTTTCGGCACAGAAACTCTCTCCGGAGCTCTTGACTATGTCTATTCTAGGGTATTTCTTGCGGACATATGCCGCACTTTCGTCAGATGAAAGATCAGAAAGGACTATACGGTAGTTTGGGTAATCGGTCTTCAGCAGGTTTTTTATGCATCTCTCCAGTATTGGAATGCCTTTGTAGGAAAAAGACATGCCGTTGTAGTTACCTATTATTATTGCAACCAGCCCTTTTCTTTGCGCTGTGTCTGCCTGCGCTGCCTCGGCCATTTTACCCCTTTTGTATTATTATGCTATCCTTATATTCTTTATAGTAAATGACATCATGGTTAAATGTTGAAGCCTGCGGTCTTCATTGATAGAGACGGCACAATAAACAAGGACTGCCCATACTGCAGCAGCCCAGAGGAGATATACATTTATAGGGATGCGCTTGAGGCCATAAGAAAGCTGTCAAAAACGCACTATGTAATAGTAGTTACGAACCAGTCAGGAATAGCAAGAGGCTATCTTGATGAGTCTGACCTTGAAAGAATTAACAGAAAGATATCTGAGGAGGTAAGAAGGTCTGGAGGTAGGATAGATGCTTTCTACCACTGCCCCCACATGCCGGACCAGGGATGCAACTGCAGAAAACCAAGGACAGGAATGATAGAAGATGCGGCAAATGACTTTGCCATAGACTTCAGGAACTCTTTCGTAGTGGGAGACAGTGATAGCGACATGGAACTCGGGATGAACGCAGGACTGCGGAGCATAAGGGTGCGTAAGAGAGGCAGCTTCGGTTCAGATTTCTACGCGAAGGACCTTAATGAGGCCGAAGAGATAATAAGAAGGGAGAGCAGTAAAGCCACAGCCCCAAATGTGCCTGAATTCGGGATAATACTTGCAGGCGGGAGGGGAACCAGGATGAAGCCGCTCACCGACAGGGTTCCCAAGCCGATGGCGAAGGTGGGAGGTGTACCTATAATAGAGCATATTCTGAGAGACATGAAGGCTAAAGGCATAAGACGCATCTTCATCTCAATCGGGTACAGGGGGGAGATGATAAGAAGATATTTTGGCATGGGAAAGGCTCTTGGCGTAGATATAGATTATGTAAAAGAGGATCACCCGCTAGGCACCGGAGGAGGACTCAGGCTTGGGCTCAAAGCAATACATGAGAAGCATGGCATGAGGGACGTCTTTGTGACTAACGGGGATGATCTGTTTGACCTTGACATTCGGAAGATGTATGCACAGCATATCAGGACAGATGCACTTGTTACTCTCGCACTGAAGAGATCGGCGAGCATGAGGGATAGTGGAGTGGTAATATTGGAAGGCGTACGGGCAGTCAGATTTGTCGAGAAGCCGGATCGTCCATTACGGGGCGGCTTGGTAAACCTTGGCAAGTACATAATCAGTACATCCGCGCTGAGGATTTTTCCTGATGCCGATGCCTTTTCGTTCGAAAGGGAATTTCTGGCAGCAGATACCGAAAATAAGCGCATATTCGGATATAGAAGCAGGGGTAGATGGCACCAGATAAATACAGTGGATGCGCTAAGGAACGCAAGGAGCCAGTATGGATGACAGGCAGCTTAATAAGCATTCAAGCGTATAGGAATATTGATGATGGAATGGGGGATGGCGGATTCGCAAGCAGGGAAAGAAAAGGCCGCATACCAGAACTTAGTGCCATTGCCGCTTCAGTAAGGAGGGAAATACTGGAGATGCTTGGAGCTTCCGGGTCAGGACATCCGGGAGGATCCCTCAGCACAGTCGAGATACTTGTTTCCTTATATTTCTATAAAATGAGGCACAACCCCGGCGACCCGGCATGGAAGAGCAGGGACAGGTTTCTTCTTTCGAAAGGGCATGCTGCGCCAGCCCTATACGCCGTGCTTTCCAGGTGCGGGTATTTTCCAGGGGCTGAGCTTTCAAGCCTCAGGAAGCTTGGATCTAGGCTCCAGGGCCACCCTGACCCGAAGAAGCTGCCAGGCGTCGAGATACCAGGAGGACCTGAGGGCATAGGGCTCTCAGAGGGGATAGGCATGGCCTTGGCGTCTAGGATTGATGGTCTTGATAACAGGATTTACGTGCTTATGGGAGACGGAGAGCAGGATGAGGGTGAGGTCTGGGAAGCAGCAATGGCAGGCGCAAAGTTCAAGCTTGACAACATAGTCGCGATCGTGGATATGAACGGGATACAACAGGAGGGAAAGACATCAGAGATAATGCCAAGCGGTTCCCTTCTGGAAAAATGGAGGGCGTTCAACTGGGATGTCGAGGAGATCGATGGCCATGATTTTGATAGCGTAATACGGGCTCTTGACAGGCCGCCGAAGCATGGGATCCCCAGGGCAATAATAGCCAAGACAATCAAGGGCAAGGGAGTCGATTTCATGGAAGGCAATCCCGAATACCATGGGAAGGTTCCGTCCAAGGAGCTTCTTGACCAGGCAATAAGGCAGGTGTCGGGCAGATAGCATGGATATTAAAAAAACCTCAATGAGAGAAGCGCTTGGCAGGAGCCTTGTCAGGTTGGGAGAAACTGATGAGAAGGTAGTTGTAGTAGGCGCAGACACAACAGACTCGATAAAGCTCATGGAATTCGGAAGGAGATTCCCTAGTAGATTTTTCAACGTGGGGATAGCGGAGCAGAACATGATAGGCATTTCGGCAGGCCTGGCGCTCTCCGGAAAGAAGGTCTTCTGCGGGACCTACGTCGTGTTCCTGGAGAGGGCAATAGACCAGATAAGGAACACGATAGCATACTGCAGCCTTGATGTTAAGATAATAGGCTCTCACGGAGGCATATCAGTAGGGCCTGACGGAGGCTCTCACCAGGCAATCGAGGATTTTGCCATAATGCGCACCATACCCAACATGAAGGTCATTGCGCCGTCTGATTCTGAATCAGCAGACATGCTGATAGAGAAGGCAGGAAGGGAGAAAGGCCCATTCTACATTAGGATCCTGAGGCCTAACCTCCCCCAGTTTTACGATAGCGGAAGCAGGGTCGAGATAGGAAAGGCCAATCTGCTTAGAGAAGGCAGTGACGTCACGATAATCGCGAACGGCGTTATGCTTGGTGAAGCAATGGATGCCGCCGGTTTGCTGGAGAAGGAGGGCATTTTTGCAGAGGTGATTGACTGCCATACAATAAAACCCCTTGATCTGGCTTTGATAGAAAAATCTGCGAGGAAGACTGGCGCAGTAGTTACAGCAGAAGACCATAACATAATAGGGGGGCTGGGTTCTGCGGTTGCTGAGGCGCTTTCTGAAGCATACCCAGTCAAGATGAGGAAGGTTGGGGTAAGGGATGTCTTCGGCCAGTCGGGTGATGGGAGGGAACTCATGTCGGCATACGGCCTCGATTCGGCTAACATAATCAGGAACGTTAGAGAAATAGTGAATAAATGAAAATATTCGTAGACAGCGCAAACATCCAGGAAATAGAGCGTTTTGAAAGATTAGGGGTAGTTGATGGAGTTACAACCAATCCGTCTCTGCTAGCTAAGGAGAAATCAGATCCTGCACTTCAGACGGAACGCATAGTTAAAATAGTCAAGGGACCGGTAAGCGTGGAGGTAGTCGCTACTGACTTTGAAGGAATAGTAGCCCAGGGAAGGAAGATTGCAGGGATAGGTAGTAATGTAGTAGTCAAGATCCCGATGATCTCGGAGGGCATACGAGCAGTAAGCCTGCTTTCGCGCGCGGGAATAATGACAAATGTTACGCTTATCTTCTCTCCAGCGCAGGCACTGCTTGCCGCAAAGGCAGGTGCTACCTACGTAAGCCCCTTCGTTGGAAGGCTGGACGACATAGGCGAGCGTGGCCTTGATCTAGTCAGGGACATTGTCTTGATCTTGCGCAACTACCAGATGAAAACAAAGGTGCTCGCCGCAAGCATAAGGAACGTCAGTCAGGTAGTAGAATGCGCAAGGCTTGGCGCAGACGTTGTCACGCTCCCGCCAGAAGTAATCGACAAGATGTTTATGCACAGCCTCACCGATGCGGGGTTGAGAAGATTCCTCGCCGACTGGGAAGGGCTTGAGAAGCAGCTCGGCAGGGAAATAAGCCCGTTCAAGAAGTAATTCCCAGGCTTCGGGAAATAGCAACCTTTGGTCTGCTGGTTGGCTTACTTCACAGGTAGATGGAAGATACATACAGAAACCCTGAGGCGCATGTCTGGGCCACCGATTCCCTAATAGTTTACCTTCGCAACAAGAGCCCCACTCCCACCTATGGATCATATTGTGAGATATGATAACTCCCTTGCTCCTCAGTACCGTTTCCATCATAACGGCCCCCAAATCCAGATACTCGCTCTTTGTTTCAACAATCTTCATCCCTGGTTAGGACCTTCCTCTTCCTGCCACACTCCTGGATTTTGACCTGATCGATGAGGTATCCCTGCACATCCTGGTATCTTTTGTGCAACATCCTTGCGTATCTTGGAGTTATCCCATTTTGACGTGCAATCCTGAATGTTGACTGCTCGCCAGTCCTAATTTCCCGTATTATCCACCTCATTTGCCTGTTGGTTAGTTTCTTCATGATTTGTATGTCTTTTACAAAGTCATATT
>DAHXKV010000018.1 GCA_027366155.1 Microcaldota archaeon | reverse complement strand
ACACCAGTGGCATAATGGAGATAGTCGACGAGATAATAGGGGAGCTCCTTGAATGGAAATTTGTGAAGAGAGAGAATGGCGCGTATGTTGCAACCAGCATAGGGGAGAAGGTAAGCGGCCTGTATATAGACCCTGTTTCTGCAAAATGGCTGATAGACTCGATACCAAAGGCAAAGGACCTAACCTCCTGCCTTTTCATGATAGCCAGCACCTTGGAGATGAGGCCTTATTCGAAGGCTACAGAGGAGGCATACCTGGAGGTGGAAGAATACTGCAGGACCTTCGGGACGCCGGTGGCTGGGCTTTATGGAGAGCCCGAGAGGGCACTGAGCACCGCGCTGATGCTCAGGGAGTGGGCAGATGAGAGGAGCGAGGCGGAGATCATGAAAAAGTACGGAGAGAGCCCGGGTTCCCTGTATACAAAGCTCTCCAATGCAGACTGGCTCCTGTACTCCGGGATGGAGATGGCAAGGCTGATTCATGCCGACCAGTCGGCCCTGCTCGAGGCCAGGGCAAGAGTAAAGTATGGCATCAGGAAGGAGCTGCTGGACCTGGTGAGGCTTGAGCAGGTAGGACGGGTGAGGGCGAGAATAATGTTCAATGCGGGCCTGAAGACAGTGAGCGACCTGAGGCATGAAGGCGCCGAGAAGAGGCTGGAGCGGCTTTTTGGCAAAGAGATATCGAAGAGGATATATTCGCAGGTCAGTGATTTTGCAGACTGAACTCTTGAATAAGGAGTTTTATTCGTTGGCATTGATTAGGAAGCGCGGAACGCATATCTCGGTCGGAAAGAAAGTCCCTCCCGGAAGCTGCCAGATTTACAGGCCACGGGACCTGGGACAAAGGCATTCGCGGGCCTTGAGGGCACCTGCAACAGCAAGCTCCAGCAGTATGCGGGCTTGGCTTGATGGTGGCACTTGAACGGCAATACAAACGACTATTCCAGGAACCAGGACGGCGGCGTTCAGGCTGATCCCATGTTAATACTGTATGGGTATCCAGTTACACGGCGCCGTGAATTGCTGCGTTCAATGGTCATGGCGCATTTCTGAAAGTATTTAAACCTTTAAGGCTAATAGGTTTGCATAGTTAAGCGCTGTTAGGCACGATGCCGGTAGGCACAATTTCAAATAGTTAGTTTATATTTAGGGTTTAATATGGAATACACGAGGTTTGAGAAGGCAAGGATAATCGGGGCGCGTGCTCTCCAGCTCGCTTACGGAGCCCCTCCGCTGGTAAAGGTGCCAAAGGGCATGAATGAGCCAATAGCGCTCGCGGAACTCGAATTTGAGGAAGAGGCAATACCCATAGTGGTAGTAAGGAACAGCAAATAGTTGATGAATTGGAAGGAAGCTATGACGTCATAGTTGCAGGTTCAGGCATAGCCGGCTCCCTTGCCGCCGCCACGGCAGCGAGAAATGGAGCGCGTGTGGTACTGCTCGACAGGAACGACTACAGCCAGACAGGCAAGAAGACAAACTGGGGCTGGGTATGCGGAGATGCTGTCGCAAAGAGCCATACCGATTTTATAACAGAGAAAATAGGGCTTTCCTTCGGCGAGCCGGAGATAGACCTGAAAGTGGACGGCGTATATGCGCTAAGCCCGGACCTTGAGCATAAGTTCATATTCGACGGAGAAGGCTACACGCTCAATAGGCCAAGGCTGGCTAAGAAGCTTGTAGATTATGCAAAGAAGCAGGGAGCCGAGCACATTACCAAATTCGAGGTCGAGGGCCCGATAATAGAAGACAACAAGGTAGTTGGAATTTTCGGGCGTGACGAGAAGCACGAGCAGGTTAAGGTAAGGGCCCCGATAACCATAGACACACTGGGCATAGCGAGTATGCTTAGGAGAAAGCTTCCGCAGAATGAGTACATAGGAAAGGAGGTAAGCACTGACGACATAGAGTCTACAGGAAGATACATAATGAATGTGGAGCTTGATGGAGAAGACCTTAGGTACTATGACCCGAAGAACGCGCTAATACACCTCAACCAGGTTCTTGCGCCTGGAGGATACGGATGGGTTTTCCCAAAGAGGAACAGGAGGCTCAACATAGGACTTGGCGTCGAGAAGAAGAGCCTTGACATAAGAAACCAGAAACTCAACAAGAAGGACACGCTCCACATGCTTATAGATGATTATGTAAAATGGAACCCCCTGATAAAAAGCTGGGAGGTGGATCCTGAAGACGGTAACGGCAAGGGATACTGGTCGGTCACTGTCAGGAGGCAGCAGGACAGCCTTGTCTTCCCTGGATACATGGGAGCCGGAGATAGCATGGCAATGCCAAATCCTATAAGCGCAGGAGGCATCGGCCCGGCAATGGTCTCTGGGATACTCGCAGGGGAGGTTGCAGCAGATGCAGTCTCGGAGAAGAAGTTCGGCATGGAGAATCTCTGGGAGTACAACATAAAATACAATGACAAATACGGAAACAAGACGGCAGGTCTGGAAGTCTTCCGCATATACCTGCAGTCGCTTAACAACGATCTCATAAACTATGGCATGGCCCACTTCATAACTGAGGAGGAAGCAGTCGAGCTCAGTTATGGGAGGGTACCTGAACTGACGATAGCAAGCACGTTCAACAAGCTGCTCAGCGGAATATCGAACATAAACGCCTTTAGGAACCTGCTGTTCTGTGTCAGCGGGATGAAGAAGCTCAATGCGCACTATAAGAGCTACCCCAAGACCCCGAAGGAATTTGGGGCATGGAAAGAGATAGTGGACAAGGAGATGAAGGACGTCAAGGAGAAATTCAAGCCAAACCCAGTCTAAACGGCTCTTCAGTTTAACTGAGCGAGGAGACTGTGCCAACCATCTTTCCGGAGAGCAGGTAGACCTTCGCGCTGCTTATCTCAAATATCTGGTTCCTGAACAATGGCATGAACGTTGCTGCCTCGGAGATGCTTGTCCCGGTGATGAGGTCGTTGTAGGAAGGAAGGACAACCATGCTGGCGCCTTTCCTGCGCGCGGGATACCTTGCTTTGGCGCCTTTCCCCGTCTTTGCGAAAATGAAGGCCTTTTCCATCGAGCCATTCACCTTCACGGCAGGGTGCGAATGTCCAGTAACAATAAGTGCTTTGGACATCGCCTCTGCCGATGGGAGCGCATGTCCGTGCATTATCGCAGCCTCGTCGAGGATCAGCTCCCTGACGACCTCGGCATCTGCGCCCATCCTCTTTATTGCTTCTTCGAGGCGGGGATCGTGGTTTCCCTTGGTTATCACAACGCGGAGTTTCCTTAGCGCGTAAAAGAAGGCGCTCAGCTCAGCAAATTCCTCCCTTGAAGGATATGAAAGGGTGTGCTTGACGTCTCCGGCAAGCACCACCGTCTTGCATTTGTTCTTTTCAGCGAGTGCGGAGAGGGAAGCCGCCATGCGGAGCGTTGCGCCTGGCACGTGCATCCCTAACCGTTCAAGCTCAAGGTTCTTGCCTATGTGCAGATCTCCTGCGACAATAAACCTCTCTTTCCTGAGCAGGAGCGCCGGTGTCCCTTTTAGTATAATCGCGTTCATCGGAGATATCGCGCAAACAACCCTTTTAATACTTGCCTGCCATTTCAATAGCAGAGATTAGATGGCTGCAGACGGCTCCTTGAAGATAGGCAGGGTATGGAACATAGAGATAGGCCTGCACTGGACCTTCATAATGCTTGTCCTGCTCGTGCTTCTCGTGGGAAACGCATATCTGATAGCGGTCTTTGCCATGCTCTTTGTCTGCGTCTTTATACACGAGCTTGCGCATTCCAAGGCGGCTATTGCAAACAGAGTCAGGGTACGCTCGATAATCATCAGCCCGCTTGGAGGCGCAACCATGATAGACGACTCCGAGGTGGATCCCAGGACGGAGCTGCACATCGCTGCAGCAGGGCCGGTGATGAGCTTCCTCCTCGGCGGCGTGTTTGGCATCATGGCTACGCTCGCGCCGGTTGGAATTATCACATTCGTGCTCCAGACTATGTTCGAGATAAACATAGGGCTCGGCGTGCTTAACGTGCTTCCCGCATTCCCGCTTGACGGTGGAAGGGCATTCAAGAGCTGGCTCAAGCGCAGAAGGAACGAGCTGGAAGCCACCGAGATTACATTCAATGCAAGTAAGCTGATTGCAGTGCTCTTTGTCCTGCTACCTGTCATCTACCTCTATTTTCTTAAAGCCTCGCTCGAATACAAAATCTTCGATTTCGCCATATTCGCCTTTGTCGGATTCTTTATTTACGGCGGTGCTGTGGCAGATAAACAGCTTGCCATGGTAAGGGTTGGCACCCATGGGCTGACCATAAGGAATGCCATAAGCAGAAGGTTTATGTTTGTTGACATAGGGATGAAGGCAGATGCGCTTTACAGGAAGGTGGAATCCAGCGGGACTTCGATAGTCATATCCAGGGCGGATGGAAAATTCGTGCTCATAGACCTGTTCAGGAGGAGAACGCAGGGCTCCGGCATACCTGATCTAGTAGTCAGCATACCACAGTTCTCGCCAAGCACGTTGATGATAGACGCGCTCAGAGAAATGGAAAGCGGAAACGTAGGCATAGGCGTTGTAGCGAAAGGAGGGAGGCTGGTTGGAGTAGTGACAGCACAGCACCTGAACGCGCTTATCTCATTGCACCTGATGTCCAGGAAGCCACATGCATGACGTTATTCCAACAGGGTTAGTCTTGGATAATCATGAATGGCGTAAGCCAGAGAATTCAGGATCCTGATCGGTAAACAGTGTCACTTACCTTGCAGGCCGCCTTCTGCGTCTTGCAGTCTTTTTCCCGGTGGTGGAAGGCCTTGCTTTAGTCTTCCTTCCGCGCCTTCCAGGAGTCTTTGATGACGCTGCCCTCTTTCTCGTTCTTCTTCTAGACTGTGAGGTCCTGCCACCTGGCCTGGAGACAGCTGCAGCGCCCTTGGCCGGTGCTGCCCTTGCTTCTGGAGAACGGCGCCTGTGCCGATTTAAGTGCAATGCCGAGGCACAGATTATTAATGCGGCTGCGATTATCGAGCCTATGATTAACGGATAGTCAGTCTTTGCTGGAGCAGAGGTTATTGATATCTCCTTTCCGACACCTTCCAGAACTGTTGCGCCGTTCGTGTTTGTTACGTTGGAGAGCTCGACTACCTGGATTATGTTGTCCCAGAAATCTCCCTGCCTGTCTTTTCCGGGGACATTGACAGTTACGTTGAATGTCAGTTCTGAATGAGGAGCAATTGTGCCGTTAGACGGAGTTATGGTTACAGATGGCGTAGACTGGTTTGCTATCGCAGTGAAGGTAGGGGGTACCACATTGAAGAGTATCGGCTGGCTGCCGCTGTTGAAAGCCCTGAACTGAAGCGTTTCATGGCCGCCTACGCTCACGTTGAAGTTGAGCGGGCCGGCAACCATCCCGAGGTCTGCGCTGGCAAAGTATGCAGAAGCCGCCAGTATTGCAGTGGCGATGAACAATAATGCCGCTGTCCTGTTGATGGCCATGCAGATCAGCAGATATTAGTTATCGTTATCGTCTGGAGGAATACGCCTGCAGCAGTACCAACAGGCACATTGACTGCAAAATAGATTGAGTTAGAAGTCGGGGAATCGAGGGTTGGTGCTGGGAGAAATATCACGGTGTTTGCGCTGGCCGAGGATTCGGGAGTGATGGGGTTGGAGGTAGCGCCGTATACAGTGTTTGATTCTAAGAAGTTACCAGTGTCTGACGTCTGTGGGCCTATCCAGTTTCCTGCAGCTGACCAGATCCACGAAGGAGCATTCCCGTCGTTTGTATCTAAAACAACGTTTGCTGCTGAAAGCGTTCCTGGCGCAACTCCGGCGGAGCCGCCGAAGCTCAGGAGCGTATTTGAGAGAGAGATTGTGCATGCCGAGTTAACAACTACATTTCCGGTGACGCTGCTTGCCGACTGCGAGGCAAGCGCCGAAGCGAAGATTCCTGAGAGGAGAACCATTATCACAGCTGCAGAGGAGAGCACCGCAGACATGCCCAACAAGATACTTTTCCATGACTTTAACATATTATCGCCGGTTATACTTAAAATGAAGTATTTATAAGCTTAACTGATGGTGGATGCGCACTCAGACAAGCCTGTGCAGCAGCCTTTTTATCACCGATAAGATGGAACTGCTCTCGGCGACATTTCCTGGATCGGTTCCCCGGCTCAGGTAGAAGTGTTCGGAGATGCTGCGCAGGGATCTGGAGAAGTTGGAGCGCTTTTTGTAGAGATAGGTGGGTATGTGGACCGCGAGGCTCTCCGAGACCGCAGTGTCATTTGGAAGTATGCCGCTTATCTCGCCTCCGTACATGTCCCTTATCTCCTCAACACTGAGCTCATACCTGGCATTG
>DAHXKV010000015.1 GCA_027366155.1 Microcaldota archaeon | reverse complement strand
ACAAGGTAAACCTTACATAAGCTTCACTGACTGCAACACGATTGCGATATGCGAAAGAGAGGGGATAGCAAAGCTTGCCACCTTTGATGTGAAGCTTGGGGAAAAGAGCGGATTGGTAATAGTTGGTTAGCCCGCTTCTAATCGATATATAGAATGCCCATGTTACTTGAAGTGCAGGTCGCGCTGCTCGACGGCAAGTGAATTTTGTCGTCGTAAAAATAAAATCTGGACTTGGCGGGATTTTCATGGATCCTTCGTAATGAAGGAGCCGATTTTGAACCCGCAACCTCCTGCATGCCATGCAGGCGCGCTGCCGTTGCGCTACAAGCCCATTGTTTAGGATTTGCAGCCAAAGATACAAAAAGATGATGTATTACGCGGGTGAGATGAAAAGGATGTTTCCGCCCCTTAGGAGAATGGTTCCAAGTTTGGTTCTTACGGAACCTGTCTCTTCCAGCTCCTCGCAGTTCTCGAGGACTATGTTCATGTGCACATCGAATGACTGCACCTTGCCCCGCATGTCTGTCCCGTTTTTAAGCCTTATCAGTACCTGTTGCCCAACGGCTTTGTTGAGGAGATCGAAAGGCCTTTCGTGCATTGCTGCCATAGCGGCACCAACCCTAATATGCCCAGTAAAGTAATATAAAGTGAGGGGAATGTGCTGCAGGCATCAGGAGGCGATGTACTCAAGGCCTAGGGATGAGAACTGCTGCACGTTGTGGATGTTGGTGTTTTGTATGGTATAATTAATCCAGACGTATCCTACGAAGGCGCTGCCGGGCTGGGTGCTTGTTTCTATGCTGTTTCCGGAGCCGTAGCAATACACAGTGAACTCATACTGGCCGCCGCTTTGGATAGATATCTCGTTTGTTGGTGCGTCTGTTGCGGGATAGTAAGCAACCGAGTTTGCAACGTTGACGTTTCCGTATAGGGGCTGGCCGTTGGTGTTTGCGTTTGTCGCACATGCAACGCCGTTTACCATTATCGCGCTGCCTATCGCCTGCTGTATGCCTATCTCGAGTATGCCATTTTCATTTATGCTGTAATACCCGCAGGCAAAGCCGGGATTGGGCGTGCATGAGGTGGAGAAGAGATAGGATGTTGCACTGTTTAGCTTGTATGCTATGGCTATCGCTATCAGCATTATCAGTATGGCTATCCCATAAGAGGTGAGAAAATCGACGACTACCTGCAGCCTTAGCTGTTTCCCCGAGTGGCTTCTATGCAACTATCTCGCCTTCATCTCCATCTTCGCCTCGAAGTCGGAGATCTTGTACTCAAATTCCTCATTGGTCTTTATTAACCCTTTCTCCTTCATGAATTCCCTTGCGAGAAGGAAGTAGATCAGGGCAAGCGACTTTCTGCCCTTGTTGTTGCATGGTATGACAAGGTCAACGAACTTTATCCAGTTGTCTGTGTCGCACAGTGCCACTATGGGAATGTTTGTCTTGTTTGCCTCTTTTACTGCCTGCCTCTCGTTGCGGTTGTCGCTTATGAGGATAACCTCAGGTTCCATGAAGTCCTTGCGGTTGGGGTTGGTGAAAATTCCAGGCATTACCCTCCCGGTGATCATCTTTGCGCCTACTATCTCGGCGAACTTGGAAGCCGCAGATACTGAGTAAATTCTCGAGGCCGTCACTACGATGTCTTTTGGCTCGTACTTTGCAAGCATCTTGGCCGCAAGCTTTATTCTCTGATCTATGGTGCCGAGGTCGAGCAGATAGAGGCTGTCCTCACGCACCTTGAATATGAACCTGCTCATTCCAGGCGTCCTTATCTTTGTGCCTATGTGTATTCCGGCCTCTAGGTAAAGCGGCTGTTCCGTAAGCATCTCGGTTGTTGACATTCAATCACGTTGTTCGGGGTCGCCGAGAATTTCAGGCATTGCCTTTTGAACTCGGGTCTTATGCTCCCTAAGCACAGAGCCTGACCAGACTAGCAGACGACCCCGTGCTTGATTATCTATCTTCATACTTATTTATATCTTGCCCTGTTTTTATCCATGCCGCGAGATCAGTGCCTTCCGTAATTTATTATCTCGTCTATGAGATCCACATGGCCTATGAGCATGCGCCTGCAGCAATAGCGCTCAACGCCCAGGTCTGACAACACTTTCTTTGGATCCTCATGCTGCTTGTGCACCCTGCTGTCGAACTCCTCCCATTTGTCCGCGACGACCTGGCCGCATGAAAAACATCTGACTGGTATCATCATAGTATCATCTGTACGAAGTCTGGTTCCTTGCCCTTGCTTTCGGTCCGCCGGCCTTCTTCGGCTCTACCCTCCTATGGTCTTCCACCAGAAGGCTTCTGTCGTATTGCATGTATGCGGCCTTGATCCCCTCATTCTTTGTTGCGCCGACTATGGCCTTGGCAAGCGCCGTTCTTGAGGCCTGAGCCTGGCCCATGGTGCCTCCGCCGTATACATTTATGCTTACGTCGTAATCCTTCATCGTGTCAGAGACCTTCTTGGAAATGATTATAGGTTCCAGTATCAGATCGCGGATCTCCTTGGGGTGGATAAGCTGCGCGCTTATTCCGTTTATGCGTATGTTGCCGTTTCCTGCGGCTATCGTGGCCCTTGCTATGGCCCTCTTCCGCTTCCCCCTTGTGACTATTGCATTCTTCTTTCTCTTTGGTGCTTTTTTCGGCTGCTGTGTGCCGACGGCCTTCTTCGTGGCGCGGGCCTTCTTTGGTGGGGCAGGCTGGTTCTCGTTGAATTCGCTCAGCTCCTTGTCGAGATTTTCAGTGCCTTTTGCCGCTTGCTGTGCTGCCATTGAATCATTGCCTGTATCCTAGCTTTTCCGTAAGCTCCTTGACCGTCATCGAGACCTCATACGTCTCCGAGGCTTTCTTAGTGGTTATTTCATGTGCCTTTCCTTCTATTATACCTTTCGCATCCCCCATGTATACCTTCAGCCGCTTGTAGGCTTCCTTGCCCTTTGGCTGCTTGTATGGAAGCATGCCCCTGACCACGCGCTTTACAAAATAGTCGGGCCTGCGCGAATAGAATGGGGAGTGCTCCGGATTCGATTTGTCTTTAAGCTCTATCAGGCGCTTGTATTTGCTCAGGATGTCGCGCTCGTGCCCAGTTATGCACATTTTTTCCGCGTTTATCAGGGAGACGCTTTTGCCCTCTAGAAGCATTTTCGCGATCCTGCTTGAAAGGCGCCCGAGAACTGCGCCTTCGCCGTCGATTATTATTCCTTTTGGTTGCTTTGCTGGGTCTGCCATTAGATCAACTACACCAAGAGCCTTGGTCCTTCCTTCTTCATCATCTCCTCTACACTTATTATCTTGCATCCGGCTTCCTTGAGCTTCTGGTGAGCCCTCTCTGAAAGCTCTATTGCGGCAATCGTGAACTGCTTGCTTACCGAGCCTGTGCCAAGCACCTTGCCAGGCACCATGATGTTCTCGTTTGAGTTGGCGCATGCGTCAAGCCTATCGAGGTTTATCTTCACCCTCTTGCGCTTTGGCATGGTTGCGAAGCGCAATGCACTGGATGCCAGGCCGTAGTTCTTAGCCCCAGGCTTAGCTCCTTTTAAAAAACTGACCCACGTATTGGTCTTTTCCTTCTCCATTTACTTCATCTTTTTTACATTTCTTTTATGCGGGGGATGAGATTTGAACTCACGCAAGCACTAAAGCTACTGACCCCTCAAGCCAGCGCATTTGACCAAGCTCTGCCACCCCCGCACTTACTACTCGAGCTTCTTGCGTACCTCTTTCACATCATTGGTTATTATGCTTAGTGTTTTGGCAATTATCTCGTTGGATGACATCTGGCCGAAGCTTTCTACCTGGAACTCGAAGACGCCCTCTTCAGGCATCTTGTAGGTGACAAGGCCCGGCTGGAACTTGGAACTCCGGGAAGCAGTGCCAAGGGCTGCCTTGCCGTCCAGCCTGAGTTTCTGCCCGGACGCAAGCTTTATTATCGGGATCTTCTCGTTCGCTACTTTTACCTCCTTGTCGTTGCTCTCTAGGTCCTTTGAATATACGGTGCACGGGCCCTCGGCTTCCAGCTTGAAGAGTATCTGGTCTTCCTTGGTGTATCCGTTGGGGGTGGTTATCGGGACAAGACCTATCCTGTGCGCTATGTATTCGTCGAATATGGCGCTTGAGTTTTCATAGAAGGTTACTGAGTCTATTGCAAAGCACTCTATGCTGTTTATAGCTACTCTCCTTACCGCGTTGGCGAAGCCTATGCTAACCCCTTCTAGCTTGAAGCGCAGCGCTCGTGGCGTGTTCTCAGTTACCGTTAGCTTCATGGAAATACCAAAAATAGCCTTAGTGTTTATATTCGCCAATATATATAAATATTTGTAGAGCCTTCTTGAAGCATGGATTTTTGGGGCACGTATGAGAAGAAAAGGAGCGATCCCCAATTTGGCTTCCGCAGGCTTGCGCTCAACACCGGCGAGAGGCACATTGCCTCTGCGCTCAGGCTCATTGGAAGGAGCCTGGAAATAAATACCGGCGAATCCCTCCGGTACGCGTATTCGGAGGCGCGTAGGTATGTGGCTGCTCCGGGAATAGGCTTCGATGCTCTTATCTCGTTTTATGATGTCAACACCAAGTCAGGGATAATGCTGAGGCCTGCATCGCCAGTTTACCCGGCGGAGGTGAAGATTGTGGCCGAGGCGGTCTCGGCACTCAGAAAGCCTAGGCTCGAGATGCGCGCCATAGGCATGCAGGACGGCCATGCCTTCCTTGTTGAGACAATGGAAAGGCTCAGCTCCAAGATAAATGCAGAGCTGGTGGAGGCTGACCTGTTTGGAGGTCAGATAAGGCACATAATAATGGACATGAAGACAGGCAAGCCGTACAATCTTCTCCTGGAGAATAGGATATACAGGCCGGGAGAGCTTAACAACACAGTGGAGTGGAAGAGCTTTGAAGGTGCTTCACCTAAACTGAACCTTGAGAACCTCGGCGTGAAGGTGCCGGCCCACACCAGGCGCGCTTGACATGAGTGAGAGTGATTCGGCAGTGAATGTGCCTACGCTTCCTGCTTTTTCCGATGGCAGAATTGAGGAATTTTTCTTTGCAAGAGTTATGTGCGGGTGGTATCGCCTTTCCTCTTTCACGATAATCCCGTTTGCAGAAAGGCTTCTGGCTTCAGCCTCGCGTAGCGCGCTGAGTTCGACGCTTCCTTTGCCTATAGACGCGAAGACAATGCCAGTCTCGGGAAATATGGAAATTCCATTCACCTCTATCTCGAACCGCTTCCACTCCAGCCTGGAGACTGCGGCTGCGGCCCTCTGCGCTGTTTGACCATTTAGCTCGCCGAGGAAATGCAGGGTTAGGTGGAACTCGTTTGAGGGCCTGCCGGCTGGCTTGGCCAGAAGCCTTTGCCTCTCTTCGCGGAGCGCAGCGGAGACCTTCCCGTCGGGAAATATGGCAGTAAAGAAGCGCATATTGTTTTATATTGTTCCCTAATTAAAATATTGATTGCTTGGCAACAATAGAAGAATTCTCTAAGCTCGACATAAGAATAGGCAGGGTGGTCCTTGTCGAGGGAATCGAGAAGGCGCGAAAGCCCGTGTATAAGCTTACGCTGGACTTTGGCCCTGAAGTCGGAAGGAAGGTGGTTGTTGCCGGAATCGCTTCGTTTTACTCAGAAGAAGAGCTTGAAGGGAGGCAGATTGCATGCATAGTCAATCTTGAGCCCAAGACAGTCGCAGGAGTGGTCTCGGAAGGCATGATACTTGCCGCCGATGACGGAGCTGGAGTTGCGCTCCTGGTTCCGGAGAAGGAGCTAAAGGAGGGAAGCAAGATACGCTGAGTGGTTTATTATGATATTGGTGGTTGTTGGATTGCCGGGCTCTGGAAAGAGCACCGTGGCGGAGATGCTGCGCGGAGAGGGGTTTACTGTCATAGAGTTCGGTGATATCTGGAGGGAGCTGCTGGAAAAGGCAGGGATAACCAAAAAAGATCCGATAGCGACAAGGGAGTTTACGCGGAAGCTCAGGGAGGAGCATGGAAAGGACATATATGCAAAATATGCTGTCAGAAAGATAAAGAAAGGCATGAAGCATGTCGTGCTCATGGGGCTCAGAAGCACGTATGAGCTCGATTACCTGAAGAAGAAGGTGAAGGACATCAAGATAATATCCATAAGGTCGCCATTTGAGACGCGCTACGAAAGACTTATGGAAAGGGCGAAGCCAGAAGACCCGAAGAACATAAAGGACTTCAGATGGCTGGAGACGCGTGAGAAGAGGGGCTTCCTCTCTGACAAGAAGGAGGAGAAGCATGGAGTCCTCGTTGTAATGCAGAAGGCAGACTACGCAATAAACAACACAGGCACTATTGATGGGCTCAAGGCTGAGCTCGACAAGGTGCTAAGCAAGATAGATAGCGAATGGTAGGGGGCGCTGCGGTTTAAAAAGGCGGCGTTACTCTTTGCCCACTATTATTGTCTCAGAGATGCTCTTGACACGCTTGTAGGCGACGCTTTTCTTCAGTATCTCGTTCCTGGGGTTCGCGCTCTTCATGAAGACTTCCGGTTCAGCCAGAAGGAGATGCGAGACTGTGCCGTCCTCGAAATTAAGCATGACGCCCTTTACCTCGCCGAGCATCTTGCCCTCATTCGAGATTATCCTCTTTCCGTAAAGCTCAGATATGTTTATTCCCAATGTATCACGTCTTGAAAGACATCCTGCTTATCTTCTTGGAAGCAAATATTCTTATTACATACTCGTTTAGCGTGTTTATGAAGGTTGCTCTGTCTTTAGACATCTCCTCCAGTTCTTCCTTCTCGAAAAGCCCGCTGTTGCCTTCTGCCAGCAGTTCCAGGTATTCGTTTCTTATTGCATAGAAGCGCTTTCCGCAGGAGGCGCACTTGAATAAAGGTATTACAGGCGGTTTCGAGATTGACGCTGGAGGGACGAGGTCGAGCTCTCTCTGTATCGGGCCTGCGCCGCATGCGGTGCAGGGTGACTTTAGAAGTATGCCAGTGTATGCCGAGGCATCTTCGATGCTGACATTTCCCAATGATTTTTCAATTACCTCGTGGAGCCCGGCAGAGTAGTAATAGGACATGTTCAGGATCTCCCCAGTTTCCATGAACTCTGTTGCCAGGGTCCCTTCCCCGGTGCGTTCGAAGAGAGAAAATGCCCTTTCACTG
Organism: Microcaldota archaeon; assembly: GCA_027366155.1. Classification (GTDB taxonomy): domain Archaea; phylum Micrarchaeota; class Micrarchaeia; order Micrarchaeales; family CABMGC01; genus JAJZIZ01. The sequence continues at coordinate 5,808 of DAHXKV010000015.1, read as the reverse complement.
CCTTTCTGGTAGATTGACGACAGGCATCTGCCGTCAGGACTTCTGGTTATCGTTATTGCTTCCTTCATTGTAGCCCTTTATCACGTATTTCCTGACGTCGGCCTTGGTTACCTTTGCCCTTTTCTCCTTTTTTGCATTGTCTACCGCAAACCTGGAGATTTCCTTTGCTTTCGCTTCCAATATCCGCACAACCTCATCCGCGGCATCGTCGGTTATGTTGGCCTTGAAGTAACGCCCTACAAACCGTTTTATAGAAGCTTTCGGTATGCTTGCCATTTCAGCACTCAAGATCTTCATCATCTGGTTTCAGAAGTATCGCTCATCACATTAAACATTTGGTTGCTAAGGAATATAAGGATTGGCAAGCCCCGATTTTAGTAGGTGGCTATCCGAAAACTATTTTAAATTGAGATGCGTAATATAAGAGTGGTTGCATGATAGAAGTTACTAAAGACAATTTTGACTCGGAGGTTTCAAAGTCGAAGGTCCCGGTGGTCCTTGATTTCTGGGCGCCGTGGTGCGGGCCTTGCCGGATCTTCTCTCCTGTGATAGAAGAGGTTTCTAAGGACTTTGAGGGAAAGGCCAAATTTGGCAAGCTCAACACAGACGAGAACCAGGAAATAGCCCAGAAATACAACATAATGAGCATACCTACAGTCATTATCTTCCAGGATGGCAAGGTAAAGGCGACTTCGGTTGGCTCAGTGCCTAAGGAAAATTTTAGGCAGTGGGTTCAGAAGAGCGTCTGAGCTGGTGCTACATATTTAACTTTTGGCTGAGAAGTATTCACCAGCTGATGCGATGGAGGTTGGCCTGCCCAGAGGCACAAGGGATTATTCCGCAGGCGAGACGATAGTGCTCCAGGGGATAATGGCCTCGATAGAGGATACTTTCAGGAGATTTGGATTTTCCCCGATAGACACACCAGGGATAGAGCTGCTCGAAACGCTCAATGGCAAGGCTTACGGTGAGGACGCAAAAAAAGAGATTTATGTGATTGAAGGAAAGACCGATGGGCTTAGATACGATTTTACAGTGCCGCTGGCCAGGCATATGGCGATGAAGAGGGATATTCCGCTCCCATTCAAGAGATACCAGATAGGAAAGGTATGGCGCATGGATGAGCCGCAGAAAATGCGCGCGAGGGAGTTTATCCAGGCAGATGTGGACGTAGTAGGAAGCAATGAGCCCGTGAGCGATGCTGAGATAATAGGCGCGGTGGCTCTTTCGCTGGAAGGCGCCGGAGTGCAGGAGTACAAGGTAATCATAAACAGCAGGACGATACTGGACGCATTGATGGGGGCGTTTGGGGTTCCAGGAGGGAAGCGCATTGAAGCGATAAGGGCGCTGGACAAACTTGAAAAAATAGGCAGGGAGGAGGTTTCTGGGCTGCTGGTTGGAGCCGGGCAGGATGCCGAGAAGGCGGAGCGCATGCTTGATTTCGTTTTGGAAGCAGGGAGTAACGAATCACGTCTGGATAGGCTCTCCAAGACTGTCCCTGAATCTTCGGGAAGCATTGCAAACATAAAGGAGGTGCTCAGGATTGTTGGCTTATACAGGATAAAGGGAGAGGTCCTTGTTGATTTTTCGCTTGCGCGAGGGCTCGACTATTATACGGGAGGAGTATGGGAGTTCTGTGTCTACAAGGATGGAAAGCGCCTCCCGAGCATAGCATCTGGAGGCAGATATGACCGATTGATGGAAATGTACTCCAAAAACCCTGTACCTGCGGTAGGCGCGGCTATAGGGGTAAGCAGGGTTTTTGAGGTTGTTAAGGCCGTAGAGCTGCGGAACACATACGCAAAGGTGCATGTCTCTTATATAAAGAGGGAAAACCAGGATTATGGTATAGAAATTGCCAACGCGATGCGTAGCGCGGGAATATACACAGATTTGGAGCTTACAGAAAGGGCCCTTTCAAAGCAGCTTGAGTATGTGAACAGCATGTCAATCCCATATGCAATTATAGTAGGGAATCGGGAAAAAGAGGAGAAGAAAGTGAAACTGAGGGACATGCTCACCGGAGAGGAGGAGATGCTTACTGTCGAGGAGGCAGTTTCTAGGATTAAAAAATAGTGGTATGATGGCAATTTCGGAGGTAGAGGAGCTTACACAGGAGGTCGTTGGTAAGGGAGGCGTGCTTGCAAAACTATACTTTGACATGGAAAGCGGGAATGAGGATGAACTGCAGCCGCTTATGACAGATCTGATAAACAACCGGCTCCTCAAGTCTCCGGGGGTCGTATATTGCGTGGGTGCCATAGACCAGCCGCTAAAGTCCGGGAGCACGTACACGACAAGCGCACTGGTCACTTGCCTGTTCAAGGACTTCGGCGCACTCGTTGGAATCGCATTCAACTTCGTTCCTGCCTCGATAGAGATACTGAAACCGGAGAGAGAGCTCAGGCTCAGGACAACCGAGCTTCAGAAGATCCTGCTCGACATAGCACAGATATCAATCACTTATTCGGAATATATACTGAAGAGGGTCCTGAGCAAAGAAGACTACGAGAAGGTAATGAAGGACATAGCCAAGAGAGAAGAGCTTGGGAGGAAGGCGCTTCAGGGAGACCAAACGCGCCAGTAGTATAGCCTGGTAGAACTCGACCTTCCCAAACCAATGGAAACAGGTCGAAACTCGGGTTCAAATCCCGACTGGCGCATTTATGCCTCAGTCATTTGATGCAAGGCTATAGACCGGATGGCATGATGTGCGTCACATGCGATCAAATTGCCATCGTCACATAATGCTGATGCTCTCGCCCACAATTGCTTTTGCGCCTCCGGATTATCTTTCGCAGGAGGTGCTCATAGGTAAGTCTGGCTTAATCCGATTTTTCCAACGGGCCTGTGGAGCTGCTGGTTCTGACTCTCCTTGGAGGTAGAGATGCCAGTATTTTCTACCTCTTTAGACTGCCTGCTCCTGTGCAGGTTCTTTTTGCTTGATTTCAATTATCAGCCATTTTGTATCGTCCCTATTAATGTATTTTTTACGTTGCTCTTGCTCAGAGCTTTTCTTTTGCCCAGAAAATTGGATTTATGAATAGAGTTATTAGCAAAGCTCCCCATTATTGGCAAGAGATAAATATCTGGCGTTCCCTAAGTAATTGGTTATTTTATAATAAGCGCCATAGTTACATCTCTAAACAGCGAAAACCTTCTGGCTACCCCGATGGAGGCAGTTGACCTAGAGCGCCTTGTTGGAAAGCGTGTCAGATACGTAGATAAGAATGATAAGGTCTGGCCCGGAGTAATAAAGGCAGTTGAAGATCCCTTTATCGTAGTCAAACTGGATGAGTTTCCTTCGGGGCTGGGGCAGGGGCAGATACTTGAGGTTTTAGACGATTCGGAAGCCTGACTATACAGAATCTTTCGCGTATTCAGGATGCTTGGCAAGGAATTTGGGAATGTAAGGGCAGTCAGGCTTTACTTTCATGCCCTTCCGCCTCGCGAACTCAAACGCCTCACTTGCCAGTTTTTCAGCAATTCCCTTTCCGCGCTCTCCTTCCGGAACAAATGTGTGGTATATGCTCATGGAGTTACCACTTACTTTATAAAGAATCTCAGCTGTGCCAGATTGGGTTTCAAGATAGAAACGCTTGCCGTCCTGCAGGATTTTGTTCGCTTCCATGTGCGTGTATCCCAGTTATAGTATAAAAATGCTTGCCGGAGGTGATTGGTTTTTATATTGAGGCGGCCATAGATAAACGCCGGATTTTATGGAGAAAAGAGTCGGGATTAGGCAGGTAGTCTATATCGCTGCGCTGTTTCTCATAGCGCAATTTATGGGGCTTATGCTTATTTCGCTTGCATACTTCCCAGCGTACATATCTGTGCAGGCGTCGTCCGGCCAGTCTAACCCAGTCTCGTTTGTCTTTTGGCTCATTCTCAACATAATAATAGTGATAACGATAATGATGCTGATATTTAGATATTACAAGGGCGACATGTTTTTCAAGTTGCTTGAGGCATATATAGTCATATTCGGCTCTTTCTTTTTCTTCCTGTTTGTGGTGAATGATGCGGTCCCTTCCGTAAGTTTCTTACTCGCTTCAGGATTTGCATTTGCCGCGGCAGTCCTGCTTTTTATTTACAAGACCAAGACAAACAGGAACAGGAACCTCGTAACCATGATTGCAAGCATCGGTGCAGGAGTATTCATAGGCGTAAGCATAGGAATCAGCTTCGGCTTTCTGCTGCTTTACGCCATGCTGGGCATATTCGCCATTTATGACTATCTTGCGGTTTTCGTACTGAAGTTCATGATACCATTTGCACAGGAATCATCCAAAAGGAACTTGTCCGTGATGATAGGCTCTTCCGATATGGAGATATTGCCCAAGGGATCCGGAATAAACAAAATGAAGAAGGAGGAGATCGCGAAAATAAGCAGCCCGGAAGTAAAGAATGCAATAGCCAGAGGGAATGTGCCTGTAGTTTCGAGCATAATGCTCGGCAATGGGGACATAATTTTGCCAATGGTCCTTGCTACCGGAGCCTATGCAGTATATGCAAATTTCTTTCTTAGTGCAATGATAATAGCCGGTGCAGGAACCGGCCTCTTTGCGACAATGGCCCTCCTAAGGAGATATAAGGTGGGCCTGCCGGCGATACCACCCCTTTTCGCGTTCATCAGCCTCTTCCTTGCGGCTGCATTCTTTCTGTCTGGGAACGGAAATTACGCTGTTCCTGCTGCATTCCTGGTTTTTGGATTGGTTTCCATCTGGGCGCTCGTTTTCACGCTCCAGTCTGCGGAGAAGAAACAGAAGGCCTTATCTGTGCGCCCGGGATAGGATAAGGTTGGCTATGCTTTTTGCAGGATTTATGCCAGTAGCCTTCCTGAAGCCCTGCCATGAAAGGGTAGGATTTGTCTCGAGGACAAAATATCCTTCTTTTGTAGAGGCTATGTCTATGCCTGCATAGTCCAGTCCGAGTATTTCACAGGATTTCACTGCCAGTTCTTTGAGCTCTTCGTCCAGTTTGGCTTTCTTGGGTATGGCCCCCTGGGCGACATTGCTCTTCCACGTTATGCCTTTACGGAACTCTGCACCTTCAACCTTACCCCCTACAACCACAACGCGATAGTCGCCGGAACCTTTTTTCTCAAGAAACTTTTGGACATAAATGGGCTTGTTCATGTTTGTAAGGTAGCTAAATGCATGCATGCCTAGGTCAGGGTCGTCCACCTTAAATATCCCGAACCCCATTGCACTTCGGAGCGGCTTTACTACCGAGGGACCTAGGCGCTTTAAGGCAGAGTAGCCGACAAACATGTGTTCGGTTACTACAGTCTCAGGCACAGGTATGCCTTTTGCTGAGAGCCTCATCAGGGCGCCGAACTTATCTGTCGCAAATAGCCAGGGGAGTACAGGGTTCATTACGGGAAGACCCAGCTCCTCGAAGGCTTTTATGCAGAAAATTCTATATGTGAACTGTTCGTAGTCGCGGATAGTGCCCAGGTGCCTGAGGAGCACCCCGTCCACATCTATCCTTTCCCTGCCTTTCGAGGCCCCTGCAGCCCTCTCTCCGGACTGGAAAGGGGTGATGCCGCTTTTGGATAGCTCCATGTCTAGCGAATCGGCATATATCATTTTTGCTTCGGCGCCTGCCTCTGTCAGCGCCTCTTTTAGGTCTTGAAGGTCTTTGTATGTCCATTCCTCAATGACATTGCTTACAGTGGTAATGCCTATCTTCATCTGAAGCACCGCGTAAATATAAACATGTAAGCTATATTTAATTAGGTGATAGAATGGGGACCCTTTCGGATGTAAAAAAACAGGATGCTGAAATTTTTGAACTCATAGGAGA
>DAHXKV010000014.1 GCA_027366155.1 Microcaldota archaeon | reverse complement strand
TGCTCATATCTGCTTCAGGACATCGTATATGGTTATGATGCCTATGGCCTTGTTCCTCTCGACTACCAGCACCGCATCCCATTCTTCGAGTATCTTCCTCAGTTTCCCCAGTTCCGTGTCCTTGCCCACTCTTGGCAGTTCCTCGTCTATTATCTGCGCAACATTCATCTTGCGCATGTGTTGCGGGGTGTCCGTTGCTATCCTCATGAGTTTCTTCCGCGATACGGCTCCATACACGTTCATCTGGCCGTCTATCACGGGAAGCAGTGGAAAGTCGTAATCCTGTATAAGCTTGATCGCACGCGCCACCGGGTCATCAGGTCTTGCATATATTATCCTCTTCTGCATGATTTCATTCGCCGTCTTGTTGAACATCCTGCCCTTTGTGTCTATAGCGGAGAGGTTGTCCAGCGTGCTGACGACTCTGTATACGGTATCATAGCTGGGATTCAGCCTTCTTATGTCGCTCTCCAGCCTCGCCATCGTGCTCTGGCTCATCTTGACGTATCTGGCAAGCTTCTTCTGGCTTATTCCAAGCACCTTCCTTTTTCCCTTTATGAGCAGCGACATGTCTTCCAGGTCTTCCATGGCAATCAATTACTAATAGTAATTTTCTATGTAAACATAATTATAAATAGGTTGCTGGACCATCTACCTAATGTAATCCTGGTAGATAGAATGAGAAATATATCTATAGAGAAGCTGGAGCTGAAGCCTGTAAGCGAACAGGCTACTGAATATGTGGAAAGGAAGGGGATAGGGCACCCTGACAGCCTGATTGACGGCATAGTTGATGAGACAAGCCATGCGCTGTGCAGGGAATACCTCAACGCATGCGATTCCATACTCCATCACAATGTGGACAAGGGGCTTATAATAGGCGGAGAGGCCAAGGCAGCATATGGCAAGGGGGAGATAACAAAGAAGATAGAGGTCATAGTCACCGGGAGGGCGATAAGCACATTCTCGGGCAAGATGCTTGACGTTAACCGGATAGCAGAGGAGGTCACAAGGAAATACCTGAAGGACAATACAAGATTCCTGGACCTGGATAACGAAGTAGTGATAAAGTCGAAGATAGCCAAGGGCAGCGAGGACCTCACGCACATATTCGGCAGGAAATCAGAAGTGCCGCTGGCTAACGACACCTCTTTCGGAATAGGCTTTGCACCATTCTCCGACACCGAGAGGCTTGTATTGGAGACGGAGCGCTATCTCAACAGCAAGGAATACAAGGCTTCATTCCCTGCTGTGGGGGAGGACATAAAGGTCATGGGATGCAGGAATGGCGACAAGATAACGCTGACTGTAGCAATAGCATTCGTGGCACAACTGGTCAACAGCAAGGAAGAGTACATAAGGATGAAGGAAAGGGCTACAAAGGACATATTGGGATTTGCATCAAGAGTGACCAAGAAGGAGGTGGCCGTGGAGGTCAACACCGGAGACGATGCGGAAGGCGAGGCGCCTTATCTGACCAAGTCCGGGCTGAGCTGCGAGATGGGTGACGACGGTTCCGTAGGGCGGGGGAACAGGGTAAACGGCCTTATCACGCCGTTCAGGCACATGAGTCTTGAGGCCGCTGCCGGAAAGAACCCGATAAACCACATAGGAAAGATATATAACATACTTGCAACACAGCTCGCCGAAGACATAGTGAAGCAATACCCGCAGATACGAGAGTGCGACATAGCGGCGCTCTCGCAGATAGGCAAGAGGATAGACCAGCCACTCAACCTGAACATCAATATGATAGTGGAGAATGGTGCAAACTTCGAGGATATCAGGGGAAAGGCCCACTACATAGCGGATGGCTGGCTTGACAGGATCGGCGAATTCACTACCCAGATAGCACTGGGCAAGTACAAGACTTTCTAAGGGTGAAGAGATGGGAGTAAACTACAAGCAACCAGCAAAGCCGACTACAGGGATAATAATAACAGACCAGGAGCTACTGCAAATCGTAAAGCGTTTCAGGGAAGGCAACGAGTCGATTGCAAACACCGCAAAGAGGCTTCTGATAAAGGCTGTCTCAGAGGAGTTGGACAAGGAGCTGCAGCCTCTCCAGAGGCCAGCCGCTATCGGCCCTGCCGGCGGAGTCATACGCCTGCGCTCTCTTGCCAGAAGGGCATAAATGGGGACAAAAGGAAAAGAATGACGACACTCTAGGAGAGTGTCA
>DAHXKV010000002.1 GCA_027366155.1 Microcaldota archaeon | reverse complement strand
GACCCGCTGGCCGCGCAGGTATCCATCCTCGGGACGAGTATCGCGGGCGCCACTGTCGCGTTCTCCTCAAACGATCCACATGTGGAATTCCAGAGCCTCTACTCCAATTCAAACTATGCAGGCAATTCCCTCTCTTCGGCTTCTTCAAATACTCCGGGATCCGCAAACATAATTGCGGTTTTCGGCTCATGCACTTCCTCAGAAACCGTTACATTCAAGCCCGTCCCACTCAATTCGAACATCTTTCCCGTATTCTCCTCCATAAAATCGGGCCAGACGCAGGAAATCTACCTCGGAAGCACCGGCGGTCTGCCGCCCTACACCTACCAGTGGTACGAGGAGGCGCCCGGCGCTAACTCCTTCTCCCAGATATCCGGCGCCTCCTCCTCAAACTATCTCCTAAACACTAACCAACAGACTGCCCTTGGCAATTACACTTTCTATGCAAACGTCATAGACTCGGAAACGCCAGCGCTGATTACAACCACCTCAAACAGCATAATTCAGGTCAGCATCAACACACCATCCGGAATCGCCGCATACGTTCCGATAACAATCACGAACTCCCAGTCCTCAAACACGCCTTCAGACTTCCAGCAGATGGTCACTGTTGACAGTGCAACATACTCGTCGTACGAAGCTTCAAACCTCCAGAACATTGAGTTCTTCTACGCAAATGGCATCATAATAAACTCATGGCTCGAGAGCGGCAACTCTAACGCCGCCTCGAGTACCTTATACTGGCTGAACATAGGCCCGCAGATTCCTGCCTCAAGCAGCCTCACAGTATACATGGGCTTCGCCTCTCAGTCAACAAACCTCTTCAACACTGCAACCACCGGCGAAGCCCCGCAGCTCTCTCCCAGCTACGCCGAATACGACAACGGCGCAGACGTATTCAGCAACTACTGGAACTTTGCAGGGGCAAGCCTGCCGAGCGGATGGACAAACACAGGCATAACATATACAGTGAACAACGGAATTACCGCTACAAAAACGGCAGCCAGTGGGTACATCTCGTATGGCACAGCCTTGCAGCCTGGAAATGTGATTGAAGGCTACGGCAATCTCTACGAAACGTCATCAATATATTGGACAGGGATAGGAGTGATGACCGTTCCGGTAGTTAATCAAGCCGGTTACCAGGGCATGACACTGTCCACAGGGTTTAGTAGCTCTGGTTTTTATCCAGGAGGGTACTTCCAAGGCACGCAGACAGAGAGTACTGCATACAGCATCACCGGCGACACCCAAGCCCAAAATGCAAACCAGATATGGTCGGTGGCATTCATCTCTGCCTCAAGCTCTGCTTACTATTCAAACTATGCAAAGCTGGGGAGCACTCTCACCTCGCCTTCCGTATCGCTTCCGCTTTACCCTGCAATATTTGAATCAGGGGCTTATGCTGAGGCATATACATATCCGTATCCGGCAAATCTTCAATGGCTCCGCACCCGTGCCTACCCTCCCAATGGCGTAATGCCCTCTGTCACGTTTGGAGCCATAGGATAAGTTTATAGTATAATACTTTCACGGAGGATAGCCGCGCCATCTGGCCGTTCAAGCCACCGAACGCCAGATAAAAAGGCTAAATGGCAATCCCTTAAATATCCCCATAACGCATCAGTTTCAGCGCGTGAGTGCCATGAAGTCAGTAAAGTTTTATGATTCAACAAACACAGTAAAGCTAGTCCCTGAGTCATTCGAGGATCTTTACCTTCTTGCAATGGTGGTATCTAAAGACAATTATGTCTCCTCCAAGAGCTACCGCAGGTTCAAGGCCAGCGAGACAGACAAAGGCGAGCAGAAGGAGGTGTTCGTAAGGCTGGTTGTTGAAAAAACTGAACTTGACAGAGGGGCAGGAAGGCTACGCATAATAGGGAAGATAGTCTCGGGCCATCCTGAGGAATATATACAGGTAAACAGCTACCACACCCTCACTGTCGGGCCTTTGGACGAGATTGAGATAGAGAAGCCAGAGGGCTGGGGAGATTTCATAATAAGGAGGATAAGACAGGCAGTTCTTGATTCCAAACGGCCGAGGCTGGGAGTCATCGCAGTGGATGACGAAAAGGCAACCTTGGCATACATACGGGGATATGGAATAGACCTCTCCGGAGAGCTGTTTTCACACCTGAGCAAAAGGATGAAGGAGAAGGATTTCGAAGCGCAGCGCGAGAAGTATTTCAAAGACATCATAGATTCAGTGAAGAGGATGGACGTCGAACTCGTCATAATTGCAGGGCCGGGGTTCACCAAGGATGATATAAGGAAATACGTAGAATACAAAGGGATTGAGACAGGGAAGAGGCTTGTCTATGTGCCAGTGGGCGATGCGGAGCGGTCGGGCATAAGAGAAGCTGTGCGCAGCCATGAAGTCTCGAAGATGCTTGAAACAGAGCACGTCAGAAGGGAGTTCGAGCTCCTTGATGCACTTTTCAGGGGCATGCGCAGTGGGTCAGCGCTCCTCGGCGTCGAGAAGATACGCGAGCATCTGAACGATTACAAGATAGAGATGATTCTCGTAAACGACTCGAAACTCAACACAGAGGAAATAAAAAAAATTCTGAATGATGCGGACAGGCACGGAGTAGCGATAGAGATATTCAATTCTGAAGATGAAGCCGGAAAGCAGCTGGAGTCCTTCGGAGGGATTGCGGGAATGTACAAATGACGCGCCTGAGGGAAGGTGTCCCTGATATTCATTGGATTGATCCGAATGAGACCGAAGGCATGACGCCGTTGGGCGGGTATGCACGCTCGCGCATATAGTATACTGGTCCGGCATTGTTGCCACCATTGCCGGCGCCTCCGACGATCGTTAACCATAATGGAGATAGCGCGGCGTTGTATGAGGTCTCGGTAGCTGTGTATGTGTTGTAGTTCTCGTAATAAAAGACATTGCCATTGCTTTCTACTTCAGCCCCGTATAAGCCTTCCCCATTTCCAAAAGAGCCGAAGCCCGCACAGGTGGAAGTGTTGCAGGCATACCACTGATCGCCACCATATTCGTATGTAAAGATAGAGGCTGTTGGTGACCCTGCAAAACCTTCCGACTCCCCATATGTGTCTATTCCTACATATCCATAGAACTCAACTATGCCAGGTGCATTGAATGTGTAGGGGTTTGTTAGGGTATTTGTAGTTATTCCCGACGGGAAGGTAGTGGATTGCCCGTTTACCGTTATTCCGTTGTCCACATAATAGGATAATTGGGAAGACGGCGTCCATTTGGAGCTTAGGGTCGTCCCTGCAAAGTCATCGTAGAAATTGAATACGCCTGCGCCGTTGTCGTACTCGGCGTAGCTGGGCGAGAGCTGCGGGGCCTCGCCGGTGGTTGCAGTGTTGAAGAGGTTTGTTGACTGAGAGGCGAAGCCCATGTATACTGTAAGGCTGCCTGAGGCAGGTATCTGCGGGCCTATGTTCAGCCAATATAAGGTACTTGAGGCGGCGTTAGAGTTGCCGCTCTCGAGCCATGAGTTTATTATAATGCCGTTTGCGTAGAAGAACTCAATGTTCTGGAGGTTTGAAGCTTCGTACGACGAGTATGTTGCGCTGTCAACAGTAACCATCTGCTGGAAGTTCAGAGGCGTGGCTGAGGACTGCGCATTGGATATGGTGATTGGAACGTACTTGAGTATTCCAGAGGGAGCGATCGCTCCTGCTGCGTTCAGGACAGGCATCAGTGCCAGCAACATACCAAGTAACACTATAACGTAGGACCTATTTCCCATTATATCACATTGCTTGCGGGCTACACTGCAAGGCCTCCAACCATGCAGAACCACACAAACAAGAAGGTTGTTCGTGCAAGGTATTTAAACCTTTGCGGTAGTGGTTAGAAAGATTAATAAAGCTTTCCGGTTTCCATGAAACCCTGGCTCCGCTTTCGGAAAAGCAGTAAAAAGGCATTGCGCCTTAAAACGTATGGCTTGCGTATGGCAGTACAGAGGCAAGGCCAGAGACCGCATGGCGACGCTTGAGGATACTAGTTCCTCTTGAAGCCTATTAGCTCAGCAGGATATCCGGTAATCTTGACATGCGCTGATATTTGGCCGAGGTTGCATGCCCTGCTGATTATCCCGATTGTCTGGTCGGTATTGTCAATTATCGCACGGCGCAGTTCCTTCGGGTAGTAGAATTCAGGCATTGCAAACGGCACCCTGCCTCCGAGGTTTGGGGGGAAAGTTGCATCCAAATCAGCGGCGTATGTGATACAGGTTGAGCCAAATCGTTTTGCAGTTACCTCGTAATGAAACCGGTGGAAGTTTAAAGAGCTCATGCCCCCGTAGCTGGGATTCTGTACACGCACGTACATCGTTTTCCGGCCTATATCTACCTTGGTCGTGTTTCCGAGATTTTGTGCGCATCCGTTGAGTGAAAGCCCTGCAACAGCCATGCCTACAAGCATGAAGGAAGGAAGCTTTCTGGAAGTCAACTGGTTGCCTGAGGTTAATGAACCCGTAGCCGATGGTACATGCTGCATTTCAGGAGATCTGGTTCTTGTGGTTTGCATTACAACACTCTTTCAATTCTTATATTGCGCCTGTTCAGATATATTAAATGGCATTATTTGCGCATCGGAAGGAGAACCGTGAAAAGGGTTTCAGGGAAAATCTTTGCCGGATCCCCTTCTTTGAAATTGACCGCGGCGTTATTCATTGCAGCCACTCTGCGGAGGAGGTCGTAGTCAGGAACTGCTCCACGGCTCAGCGCCAGCTCAACAAGTTTGATTGTCGGACTTGGATCAAGCCCATTTCTGAAGTGCAGGTCGACTATCCTGCTTAGCAGGGAGGCTTTTTGCATCCCGTCGCCATAATCCGCAGAAAGTGGGCCTGTGGTGCCGGTTGACTTGGAGAGTGTGGAGAGCGCCCGGGATAGTCCCTGGACATCAGCATTGTCAAGTGCCCTTCTTATTGCGGATATACGCAGGCCTGAGGCCGATTCATAGCTTCCTCTGGCCGTTTCGGTGTGTGTTGCAGGCATCTGGCTTCCTGCGGCGATGGCATCCGCAGACTGTTTGCTTGCCATCGCGCGCTTAAGCGCCAGCACGCTGTCTGCCAGATTGCCTTCTCTGTCTATGTTTTTGGCAGTGTGCACAATTCGCTTGGACCTAAAGTATGCAATCTTCTTATTGAGCGCGACTATCTCTTCGGTGGAAGGTTCTGCGCCTGCCTTTAGTGCTATCTGCAAAGCTTCATTCATGGACCCTGGGGGCGATATCCTGATTATAACCTTTAGCAGGGAATTCCCGTAACCAAATTTAGAATAATTGTGCCCAAGCATTTCTGGGCCGAGAGACCTGAGCGAGTCTGTGTCGCCAGTGGCTATCATTCTTACTATGTCTTTTGGCTCTGGATTGCTTACGCTTCCTGAAGCCCGAATACTCGACCATGTAGATATTGTGGTTAGCTTCATGCAATGACCATCATTACAATAGGATTGTTTTGTATTGCTCATATTTAGGAGTTTTGTTGCAGGCGAGTCTGTTAGATAAGATAGCTCAAAAAGACACATATTCAACAAATCCGTTGCAGGCCGGGGATTGCAGTTGTATTTTTAAGTAGATGCCCTAAAAGCCCAATGTCTAAATACCATGGCAGATATATTGAATTTTGATCGTATGGGTGGCATTGTAGCCGAAAATGCAAATGCAGGGCAGGGGATTAGAGGCAGGAACCCTGTTGCAGCGCTTGTGGAGGAAGCTGCCAGAAGGAAAGATGTGGCAGCCTTTGCAGATATTCTCAGCAAGGATAGATGGCTTGCGAAGTATGGTAAATTTGGGGAAAACGAGAACCTCCAGCTTGTAAACTTCCTGATTACACTGCCGCAGACAGAGCAGCTGATAGGAATGCTAGAGCTCGCAGTGGGTTTTGGCGCGCACACAAACATAAAAGGCGAATCAAGGAAGTCCCCAATGGAGACGGCTAAGAGCATGGTCAGGCTGTTTTCAAGGATGGCAACCGCGCAGGGAGGAAAATCTGTTCCGGCCAGCGCAGAGTATTATGCTAGGATGCACGCAGCGCTGCGGGGCAGCAAGAGCGCAGGAGCAGAAAATACAGATGCAGAAGGCGCAGGAAGGAGTTTGGACACTGAAAGCGCAAGCCCAGAAACAGTCAAGGAATATCTTGCCCAGCCGGATGTGCTGGAAGAAAGGAAAAATGCTGTGAAAGAAATAAGGCTTATGCTGGCCAAATATGTACTCGGAGAGAAGCAGAAAAGAGAAGGACTGCTCTCAGTGCATGAGAGGCATTTCAGGCGCTGGCACAGGATACTGCTATACCGGTTTTTTGGTGGTAATGTTTATGAAGCAGTCAATGCTTCCTATCCCGAATATAAGATAATGGAATGGGAGATGAAGCACCTAAGCAGTGAATTCTTCGAGCCCAAGGAGAAGAGGGGACGCGCAATAAGATGGGCAGCGGAGGTCTCCGGGGTTGACGTCTCGGATAGGAGGTCAGTCCTCGGGATATCAAGCAGTGACCTGTCCAGAGGGTGCTTGGCGGATATGTTTTCAGAATATTATGGAGGGAACGTTTTCCTTGCACTGAACGATGCGTTTCCGGAGCACCGCATACTGCCGTGGGAATTGAAGGAGATAAGTGAATTCGCCCGCAAAAACCCTGAGATTGCAAGAAGCGCCACCAGGTGGCTTGTTGAATCGGAACTCGGCATAAGCGCTAGGGATCTGAATAGGATATCAAAGGTATCCGAAGAGGATTTCAGGATACACGGGCTTGGTTTTTTAGTAGATCAGACGATGACAGGCGCGCTTCTAAGAAGCGCTTATCCGATGCTTGGAAGGAAGGTTTTACAGAATAGACATCCGGCTAAGGGTGCACTTCGCGAATGACTTCCCCGGTTTTCTTTGTGCGCGACCAGGAACCCTTCTTCAGAAGGAGGCCGCGTATACCGCTTATCGCTATAAACGGCGCCAGCAGGAGCGTTACAAGATAAAAGTATGCAACCCAGAGCACATCGTGCAGCCTGCCTTCGCGATACAGACCCACAATTACCATGGATATCAGGCCCAACGCAACATATCCTGGCGCAACGTTGAGCAGGAAGTTGCCATAGGGGCCGAGAGCCGTGACGAATGTGCTGTCTACCCCTAGTGAATGCAGTATCAGGTGGTGCTGGACCATGAAGACAAATGCGGTCAGCGAGTATGCCGCCGTACCTATTATTCCGTTGAGAGAGCTGAATCCGTAATAAACATAGTCAAATTTTTTCATCAGGTTGAGTTTTTTGCTGGAGAGCAGCCTGCGCAGGTGGTTCTTAGTGTCGCGTGTTATTCCCTCTGCCCAGCGCATCTGCTGTTTTAGCAATACCCTGAACGAGTCAGGGCACTCTGCAGGTACGGCTATGCCTTCATCGAACATGATACTGTAGCCGCATGCCTCCAGCTTGCAGGCGAGCTCGTAATCCTCTGTTATAGAGTCCTCGGAGAAGCCGTTAACCTCTGAAAGTGCCTGCCGAGAGACCATGGTGACGCTCCCGAAGAGAGGGATGAAGCCATTTAGCTTCTTGCGTATTGGTATGTCTACCAGCGAATATGCCGAGAAGCCTATCGAGACAGCCTTCGTCCAGATGTTTTTGGAGGCGTTGAGCGTGTGCTTGGTGTAGCCCTGTACCGCAGCTATCTCTTTTGAGGAGAAATCTCCAAGCATCTGCCAGATGATCTCCTTTTGGGGCACGTAGTCGGCATCGAATATGAGGATGTATTCGGATTTGGGTGAGATGTGGAGCATTGCGTTGTTCAGCGCGCCTGCCTTGAAGCCCTTCCTCGAGTCCCTGTGTATTACCCTGATTCCTTTTTCCTGCCATTGGCCGAGGACCTCCATTGTCTTTCCATCGGTAGAGTCGTCAGCGACTATAACCTCGAAGTTCCTGTAGTCTATTTTGGTGACTGCCGAGAGGAGCCTGCCTATCACCCTGGACTCGTTGTACGTGGGGAGTATTATGCTTACAAGGGGCTCCGAGCCGTGGAGCACGGCGGTTGAAGGCTTGCGCTCTTTCACTTTGCCCTTCCTTAGCGCGAGGAATGAATTTAGATATATGCGCGTTATCCATATCACTATTGTAGTGGTGACAACTATCCATATCTCTGTTGGGAGCAGGAAGTAGTTTATCCTGAAGATGAGCATACTATTAGATTGTAGCCAAGCCTTTTATCTCTTCTTTTACCATCTGCCGCATGTTGCAGGATCTGGCGGCGTGTTGCCTGCAGCTGAAAGAGAAGGACTACAGACCTGCGTGTGTTGCGCAGAATTACGGCTGCGCAGGAATTTTTCCATTGCTGAGAAGGCTCGCATTCTGTGCAGGAGGCTCCACAGGTGTTCCGTTAAACCGCGGGTTTGGAAGCGTTGAGTTGGATATTGAGTTGAATGTTGAATTAAATGTCTGGTTTGCCGGAGAAGTGTAGTTCTGCTGTGCTGGGGTTGCATTTTTAGTTGAGCCCGAATTTATCGGGACGGTGGTTGCCTGCCCGGTGTTATTTGCATTGGCAGGAGGAACCTGGTGTGAAGCAGGTTTTATTCCAAATGCAAATATAGCCGCAACTGCAGCTACTGCCAGAACGATTATTATCGCGATTATCGTCTTGTTCATCATTACACCATTAAGAGCCATTGTGGGCCGAGGTCTTTGCTTCTCCGTCCACAGAGATCGAGCTCGAGCCTCCTGTTCCAACCACAGAAGTATTTACCCCGATATTAGAGTTTGAAGAAATGCTGGCATTCTGCCCTTCCGTATTTTGTCTGGCGCTTGAATGGGCCACCGCAGAGGGGCCAACAGCAGATGCGTTGCCCTGATTTGTTGCAGACTCGTTTTCGTGCTTGACTGCCGTTGCAGACTCGTTAGTGTGGGTGTCCCTTCCTTCATGCTCATGCTGTATCCGGGTAAGATCATTGGATGCATTCTTCAGGTAGGCGCTTATTGCGACTGTCTCGTTTGCCTGTATCTGGGAGGTTCCGGCATCGGCTATCTCCGATTCTGCCGTAGAATAGTAATTATGGAATGACGTAATAAGGCTCTGATTAATGGCGCTTAAATTGGCCCTTGATATATACCTTGCAAACGTCGCATTGATGGCTTCAGCCTCCAGCCTTGTGGTTATGTGGAAGTTTATTCCGTCAGGGCATCCGTCGCTTATACAGTATGATCCAAATGCAGAGCGTATCTGGCTTGCGTTGGCGGAGGCATTGACCGTGGCTGAGAGCGGGCCGATGACTTCGGATTCTGCACCGGCAAGCGTGGAATTTATCTGCGTGGTGTTTAGCCCCCTTGCCGCAAGGGACTCTTCAATTCCGTGGTATGCGTGCAGGTTCTGGTCTATTTCCGAGATTTTTACCTCTGCCGCTTCGCGTGTCTCTCCGAAGCGCATTCTTGCTGATGCCCGGTTTAGGCTTGACCATATTTCTGCGCTCTGATTTCCGGAATATGCAGCAGTGCCCACGCTTGCGAGGACCTGTGATGCTATCGTGAGGTTTGAGCTTGCCTCGGCGAATCCGGTGTTTGTGGAGCTTGAGTTTGACTTGGACTCAAGGTATGAGAGCTCCAGCGTTAGTTTCTCTAGGGTGAACCTTGCGGCCAGGTGCATGTTTGTGCCGTTGGCGCAGCCATTGAAGAGGCAGTATTCTGAGACAACCGTCTTTGCCTGCGAGAGGTTTTTGGCAGAGGCAAGGCCGGAAGAGAGAGGCGCAATTATCTCTGTCTTTGCACCCTGTACCAGAACAGTCAAGTTTGTTGTGTTTATCCCCTTTGAATTGAGCGCGGATATGGTGTCAGACATCTCGCTTATCGATTTGTTGTAACGCAGGAGTATCCTTGAGCCGAATGCTTCTGTGGCATTGGATGCACATGCTGCATATGCAGTCAGGCTTGAATTGTAGTATGCGCGCAGCTTTGCCATCTCCGTGGCGTTAAGATCTGATGACCTTACAGTAGAAGTTAGGTTATGGG
Source organism: Microcaldota archaeon (assembly GCA_027366155.1). Classification (GTDB taxonomy): domain Archaea; phylum Micrarchaeota; class Micrarchaeia; order Micrarchaeales; family CABMGC01; genus JAJZIZ01. The sequence goes on along the minus strand of DAHXKV010000002.1, from coordinate 25,166 downwards.
ATAATGAATTGAGTTCTGGATCGAAGCTGCCATGAAGGTATGCGGAGAAAGCAGATGAATTTCCGCTTGATGCTATGCTGCCCAGCTCTGAGGCATCTGACCCCAAGAAGGCGCCTTCTTTTCCGATGGTGGAAAGATTGCCCCCCAGAGAAGCAGCGTATGAGGCGTAGCCTGTTGCAAACACAGCCTTGCAGTCTGCATATGCGTATGCTGAACTGAGCACACTTGCATTTGAAGAGGCCATGAGTCCGGGCACCATGACTGCGGAGACAATTGCTATTCCAAACAATACGCGAAAGTTCATATTCATTCAATCCCGTTATTTCATACAATTAATTGGCAACGTGAAATGTAAAAATACATTTGTAAAGATGCATTTGTAAAGATACATTTGCGTTATATCTCACAATATAAGTTTATAAAACATTGCTAACCTATAGGTATCGGCGGCAGAAGGATTTGCTATGATAAAGATAGTAAGCACCAGGGGAATAGCGGAAATAATACTCCTGTTCTGCATAGTCATGGGCGTCGGATTTTCCATGGCTTATGGGGCAATAGTAACCTCAAAGGTATCCATAATAAACAGCAGCCTGCTCAGCCCGCAGTTTACCGATTTTGCATATATAATAGATTTGGCGATATTTGGCACGCTCCTCATGATTGCACTGCGGAGGCACCATAGCAAGACCGTATTCTTCAGGATACTCGAATTTATCGTCGTAGGATTCACCTCGTTTTTCGTCTTCCTTGTGTTTTATAACCTGATAATACCGGGAAACGTCGGTGGCGTGATCTCCCTTCCGGGAAAGGTCGGGTATGCAATCTCGCTGCCCGTGACTCCAGGCGCAGATCTAGTCTATGCATTCTCGATAATATCTGCCATATTCCTCATGGCGTTCAAGGAACTGCATCCGCGGGCAAAGGATCTGGCAACGATGATGTCCAGCATAGGCGTGGGCATACTCCTCGGAATAAGCTTTCCTTTCCTGTATGCCATGGCCATACTTGCCATAGTTGCAGTTTACGATTACATAAGCATTTTCATGACCAAGGTAATAGTAAGCTTCGACAAGGCGCTCATCTCCATGAACATAGCCTTTCTGATAAGCGTTGCGGACATAGAGGCCATACCACGAGGCTATTTTGGGAAGAAGGAGGAGGACAGCTATGAGGAATACCTTATAAGGTCTCACGAAGCCGAGAAACCTGAATTCAACAGGATAATAAAGGAGGGAAAGCTGCCTGTGGTCTCACAGGTCTCACTTGGCGAAGGAGACCTGAGCCTGCCCCTCATGGCCGCGATAAGCGCCTATTACACTTATACGAATTATACGTTTGCATGGATAATAATCCTTGGGGGAGTACTAGGGATAGTGCTGACAATGCTCCTTCTCAAGATATACAAGAAGCCGCTGCCGGCCATACCTCCGCTCTTCGCTTTCATAAGCATTGCAGGCGGAATCGGCTATCTGGTAACGGGAATGGGGATAGGGCAGGTCTCACTTGCCTTCGTAGCCTTTGCCGCGATTATATTGTATCTTACGTTCAGGGCGCTCCTGAGCGAGGCTTACGCAGGAAAGAAGGCTGAGAAAAGGACATGGTTGCTGATGAGAAGCAGGAAGGCCTGATACACCACTCTTCTTTAAATTACCTTGCCAGCCCCTTGAGAATGGAGTTAAGCCTTTCGTCCACCGCATGCCCGACCTTGGAAGGATCCCTGTTTACCGGAGAGGGAGTTGAAGGCAGTGCGGGCGTCTCCATTGGGGTTATGAACAGCGGCGTCGGAAGCTGCTCGTTGTGCACCGTAGCCCCGTTTATCGGCTGCGGGAGCAATGGGGCCGGTGGCGCTATGCCGATTGGAGATGATTGTGTTGGAGGAAGAGGAATGGATACGATGCCATGGCTTTCCACGATAGGCGTTGCGAGTGGCTGGGCTTTCTCTGGTGCGCCACATCTTTCTGCGGAGAACTTGGCTCCTGCAGGAATCCGTCCGAGGCCGTTTGGCCCTACGTTCGGACTGTCTGCATGCAGCATGTAGTTGTAGGCAGCTGCGCCAAAGAGATTGGTGAAGTTTCCAGGGCTTAGCGCAGTGTAGCCTCCTGGAAGCTTTCCCAGAGGAGTTATGCCCAGCACCGTCATGTTTGTGTCTTTTGGAAGCCTTGCGGCCAACGTGATAATGTAATTGTTTTCAGTAGCACAGTATGTCTTGTATATCCTTGCGTCAATTATGCTCCCCGAGGCTTTTGGAAGCCTGTACCCCTTTGGAAGCAGGGGCGTTGTTCTGTCGTATACCAGCCCGGGATAATTGACGTCTACCGTTTTGCCATGCGCATTTACTGCAGTTATGTCCCTTTCTATGAGATTGTAAGGATAGAATGGAGGGGACTTTGGCTTCAGCGTTATTTCCAGTGTTATGCTCTGCCAGCCCTTTTGCCTTGCGAGGTTGCCTAGTTTTGTAGAATTGTTTTTCTGCATGTCCCTTTCGAGCGGCTTGATTTTTTTGTATGCCTGAAAATACCCAGCTTGTTCGGGGAGGTTCCAGGGTATTGCCCTTGCCTGTTCGGAATGCATCAGAAGGAATCCAGAAACTGCTGCAGCGGAAGCAATAGATGCGCTCCGAGTTTTGGAAATAGGCATATTATCAGCTTTACTGGCCCTTTCCAGATATATATTAATTTGGATAAGTGGCCTCCGGAGGCAGTTAAGGCGTTCTGGAGTGCCTGGCGCACATGCGGTTTATCCTTGACATGGCTTCTTCGAGGACTTCCTTGCCGGGCAGCGCGACTATACGGAAGTTGGATGGCGCACCGAACGCTGATCCGCGGGTCAGCTGCACCCCTTCCTCGAGAAGCGCGGATTTGACGAACTCGTCCCCGGTCCTGAAGTCCAGCCCGGAGAGCCTGATCCTCGGAAATACATAGAAGGTGCTGTCGGGCATGACCACGTCAAGGTGCCTGTTCCCGCGTATTGCCCTGACCGTCGTTTCGGCGCGCTCCTGCATTCCTTTCACCATCGCCTTCATTGCTTTCCTGTGCTCCTTCACGTTGTTTATGCCCTCGGCGACCGCATGCTGCGCAGGTGTGTTTATCGAGAGCCGCGTAAGGGCGTAGTCGGTGAATTTCTCCTTTAGGCTCATTGAGGTTTTGTCGTCACCGGGAATGACGATAAAGCCTACCCTGAAACCAGTAGAGTCATAGTTCTTTGAGCTCCCATTGAGCAGGATGTGTGGTATTCCTACGGCAGCTTCGGACATGCTTGTGAACTTTGCCCCGTGGTATACAATCTCGTCGTATATCTCATCGCTTATTATGAGCAGGTTGTTCTCGTTGGAGAGTTCGGCGATGCGCGCAAGCGTCTTGCGCGGAATGGTCTTGCCAGTGGGATTGCAGGGGTTTGTTACAATCACGTACTTCACATGCTTTATCCTCCCGCTACGCTTAAGCGAAGCGATCTTCAGTTCGAAACCTTCCAGATGCACGTCCCAGTCCTGCCCCATCAGCTGGTCGCAGTAGACAGGTGTGCCGTTTTCAGACATGAGCCTGGGCAGGTATTGCGGGTAGTGCGGCCTGAAGAGTATTGCAGAGTCGCCTTTTTCTATCATCGAGTGGTTTATGAATGAGAGGGCCTCCGTAACCCCGGCAGTCGCTATTACGCCTGCATGGTCGACGCTTACGCCGTACATCCGCTTGTAGCGCCTGGAGACTGCTTCCTTGAGTTCGGCGGTGCCCGAGGCGCTGGAATAATTGGTCATGTTTTCCTTGAGCGCCTCTATGTATGCCTCTATCATGTAAGTGGGTGTCTTGAAGTATAATGGAGGGTCTCCTCGGTTGAGCTTTATCACGTCCCTGCCTTTTCTGGAGAGCTCCGCCGCAAGTGCGTCCATCTCCAGTATGGGGTTTTTTACGTATTCGCTCCTCTTGGTAAACGAGAGCATGAAATCGAGAGGATAGGGAAGCGAGAGTTTATATTCAATGGCTGGACTTCGCTTTGTGACGCATTTTGGGCGCCTTGATTTTTTGGATGAACCTTTCCGCCTCATATGCACTTGCGCACTCCCTGTTGCCGGAGGCTTTTCTGAGCCTGTTCATTACTGCAGTTCCAAGGCCATTCTCCGGCACGGCTTCGGCTATCCCAAAATTGACATCCAGGCTGTCCAGCTTTATCAGGTACCTGAAAAGGTTCCTGGCTGCCATTCGCTGGTCGTTTCTTCTTCCAAGGACGAGCTTGTTTTTCACGAGGTCTCCCAGTGCCATGCAGGATTCCTCACTGCCAATGAAGGCGGCATCGTTGCCGTGCCTTTTGAATATCTTGGCAAGCTCAGCACGGTTTCCAGTGAAGAGCAAAAGAGGCTTTTCAGGGGAGTAGTGGAGGTATTTCATTCCGGGGCTTATCGGCTTTCCTTTAACGCCCTTCGCGGTGGCTTCAGGAGAGAGGATAGGCCTTTTCATGAATGCGGAGGAAATCTGCTCAACAGTCATTGCGCCAGGGCGCAGTATCCTAAAGCCCGAGAGGTCGAGAATCGTGGATTCTATGCCGAACGAGGAGATGCCTGAGTCGATTATGTAGGCAACACCCTTGCGGAAGTAAGATGCTGCATGGGAAGCCTCGGTCGCCGAGGGCCTTTTCGAGACGTTTGCGCTTGGTGCGGCTATCGGTACGCCAGCTGCCTTGATGAGTGCAAGCGCGACGAGGTTGCTGGGGAACCGCACCGCAACAGTAGGCAGGCCTGCGGTGACTTCTTTAGGTATTCCGGCCTTCGCCTTGAGGATTAGGGTAAGTGGACCTGGCCATAAAGCCATTATTTGTTTTCTGTACTTTGGAGGTATCTCCGCAATCCTCTCGGCCATCTCCATGCTTGAGACATGGACTATCAGTGGGTTGTCCTGCGGCCTGCCCTTGACTCGAAATATCTTCATGCAGGCCTTTCCGTCAAGCGCGTTTGCACCTATGCCATAAACGGTTTCAGTAGGAAAGACAACCAGCTTTCCGCTTTTTATCGCCTTAGCGGCCAGCCTTATCTTTGATAAGTCGGGGCGGTTTGGATTTACATTTAGCATTATCACAGACATTTATACATCTAACTGGCCTGAGAATTACTTCAGTTCTTCGAGCTTCTGCATGAGCACGTTGGAGGCCATCTCGAAGGGATTGAGTATGCCTATCCCGGCGCCCATGCTCCTCATATGCGTCTCTTCCTCCTTGTTGTGTGCTATGACGACCATCTTCGATTTCTCTGCAAGCGTCCTTATGAGAAGTATCGCATAGACCATGTGCGACTTGTCGCGCATGTCGATTATTATGGATTTGGCCTTGGAAAGCTCAAACGACTTCATCTGCTCCTCGTTCGTCTCGTCTACGTAAAATGCCTTTATGCCTGATTCCCTGAGCTCGCTGACAAATTCCTGGTTTGAGCTCAGCGCGATGAACCTTGCATTCTTTTCCTTCAGCTTCACCATCAGCGACATGTTTACTGAGTCGGTGCCCACGAGCACTATGTGGTTCTTAAGCATCCGCTTCTCAAAAGGGTTCAGGCTTCCGGTTATCCTTGCAACCCTCGCGTTGACAAACTCGTTGGATATCAGCGTTACGGCGCTGATTAGCACTCCGATTCCAGAGAGTATTAGAGCCATGACGAATATCCTTGCCGAGTTAGATACGGGAACTATGTCGCCGTAGCCTACAGTGGTTACGGTTATCACAGTGAAGTATGCGGCCTCGAGTGGCGTGCGTATGGGGACATTGAACCCGTTGTAGTATTTGCCGATAAAGTAGGTACCTATCGTGCCTCCGGCAAGCACGACGAGAATGAGTGTCAGGTATACGAGTATGTTTAGTTTGAGTGAAGCCATATTTACACAGATTCTGGACTTATTTGGACTAGCATTATTATAAAAGATTGCATGCGGCGCGGTGCGGCTGCCGGGGTACCTGGTGAGTCCCTGCACCAATTAATATTGTGATATGCGATCAACCGCAGCTACCTCGCTCTCGGAGAGCCTCCATCCGGCAGAGCCCATGTTCTCTTCGACGTGTGCTCTGCTGCCAGACTTTGGTATGGCCAAGACGTTGCCCTTTCCGATAAGCCAGTTGAGCGCGACCTGCCCTGCCGATTTCCCATGGTTCCGGCCTATTTCGGCAAGCGCTTCCAGTGCGCCGCTGCTTCTCTGGGAGTAGAGCAGTCCCTGGCCCAGAGGACTGTATGCTATAATGCTTATTTTCTCCTTTCTGCAATAGGCAAAAAGGGATTTTTCAGGATTTCTCTCGAAGACGCTGTACTCTATTTGGTTTGAGACGATCTCATTGCGCTTTGCGGCCGACTGTGCCTCTGCCAGCTCCTCCCTCGAAAAGTTGCTTACGCCAATGTGGCGTATCTTGCCGGCAGCCACAAGCGTTTCCATTGCCGAGATGGTCTCCCTTATGGGTATGCTGGGGTTGGGCCAGTGGATCTGGTAAAGGTCTATGGTCTTTATGCCGAGGGCCTTTAGGCTGCGGTCGCAGGCCTTTATGACTTCGTCATGGCGGAGATGGTTTGGAGAGACTTTCGTAGCCACAAATGCATCAGCACCATCTTTTAGCGCGAGGGCGACAGTGCTTTCAGTGCCGTACATTTCTGCAGTGTCTATGAAATTTCCGCCCAGTTCTGTACCCCTTCTGAGTGCTTCGATGCATTCCTTTCCGCCTGCCAGTTTCCATGTGCCCATACCTATTACTGGTATTTTTTCGCCTGTTTTCCCAAGCCCCATGTATTCCATGTATTGATGTAGTGCATTGGTAATAAAAAATCTGCCTTCTTCGGGATATCGTAATTGCATGGTGCTCTGGACTTTGTGCGAGGTTGTTTCCGGTAGGAGGCTGCTCCTGAAATTGGCCACTAGGGGCATAAGCATCGGAAAATGGAATGGTTTGGGCGGTAAGATAGAGAAGGGCGAGAGTCCGGAGGAGAGTGCAGTTAGGGAAGTGAAGGAGGAATCGGGAATAGTGCCGAGCGGCATAGAGAGATGGGGCAGGATAGACTTTTACAGGGGGAGCAGGGCACGGAAGTTTGGAGACGCGTATCTTTTTGTAGTTGATAAATTCAGTGGCGTGCCGAGCTCGGGGGAGGAGGGGGAGGTACGGTGGTTCCAATACGAGAAGATTCCTTACGAGAGGATGTGGGACGACGACAAGTATTGGCTCCCGCTTCTCCTCCTGGGATACAGGTTCAGCATGGAATTTGTATATGACGCAAGGATGGAGAAGGTGAATGAGGTTAGGCTCACACACATAGCAAAAGGCAGGCCTCCTGGGCATTGAGCTTACTCAAAGGCCTCAGCGTCTGAGATGCATGAAACCCCATTTATGGATTTGTACCTGCCAAGAACGGCTTCTGGCGCAACCACTATGACAGTACCATAGCTCCGCACCCTCGATTCTATCATTCTTATCGTGTCTTCGGGGTTCTTGCTTCCCGTCTCATACTCGATGGCTACGCTCTTTCCGGAGATGTTGGCTATCACATCAGGCCCACGGCTTCCGTTTCCTACCTCATTCTCTATCCCGAGGAGCGTGAGTTTTTTGCTTATTAGGCGCACGAAAAGATCGTGCTCCGGGCTGTTTCTGAAGTATGAGACGTACCATGTGCCTCTCAGCCTCCCGGATCTTATTTCATGCTTGCCGATTCTTCCCTCCGCAAGCAGGCATTCCAGTCTGGCTTTGGTTTCTGCATGACTGAAACCTGCCCTTAATGCATGATTGTATATGGATGGCTCGGTGGAACCTGACAGTGAAACCTTTCCTATAAGATGCTCCAAGCTCGTCGCGTTTCCGTTGAACCTGGAGAACATTAGCGTGAACGGCTCTCCGGCTTGGGAGTCCAGGGCTACAGCCTCGCCTTTTCGCAGGTTCCTTATTCTCCTGCGCACCTCTGCAATCCTGCCCATCTCGCTGCCTCCGGAGATGTATCTCGAGATGTATTCCATCTCGCGCGGCTCGCGCTGGTAGAATGCGAGAAGCAGAGAGGAGTTGCTTAGTACGTTCTCGTCGAGATTGCTTGCCCTCTGTGAGACTGTTATTATTCCGAGCCCGTACTTCCTGCCTTCTGCAAAAAGCCTTCCCAGTGCGGGACTGCCTGCAACCTTCCTCGCTTCGTCTATGACGAGGCAGGTGGGCCTGTGCAGCCTGCCGGAGAGCATTGCGGCATAGAGCTTGCGCAATATCCCTTCCATGTATACCGACTGCGACTCCTCAGACCGCAGTTCGGATAGCACGAAGATGCTGTTTCTTGAGACAGCTTTCTGGAAGTCGACTGCCCAGGCTTGGCTTCCAGACGAGATCAGGTAGAGCCTTCCCAATATAGTATCAAGGATCCTGGACTCGCCTTGCGGTGCTTTTTTCCGGAATGCATTCGCCGTTGCTATGAGGTCGTCAAACGTGGGCTTTCTTCCACGCATGCGTCCTGCCCAGTAGCAATACCCTATGCACCGCCTGAGTAGCGAGGATTGGATATAGCCCAACCTCAGCCGCTTGGAGAGCATCAAGGATATCTCGTCTTCGGCCTGCCGGCCTTCGGCCCATGTCTCCATTATGTTTATAGGCCTCCTTGACGCGTCATACACGTCTGCACCAATAATGTCCGCGATGGAAAGATAATCGCCATTGGGATCCAGGGCCATGATCCTGCAGCCTTCGGAATGAAGGTAGGAAATAATGGAGAGGCAGGCGTTGGACTTGCCACTGCCACTCTCGCCGACAATCAGGGCATGTCGGTTCATTCCTTTCCCAAACCGGAATCTCCTCTTTAGGAAATGCTTGCGGAAGCGCCATGCCGGAAGGGATAAAAACGGCGACTTGAGCACAAGCCTTGATGTGACATACGCTGTTCCTCTTGATCCTGTTTTTTTATTTTTGTATTCCATTTGTTTCGCCTGGTCAGATGCGCACTTTACGCATGAATTTAAATATCAGGGAGAATCAGGGGTATTTGATAGAATGGGAGCGAGCATTGCAATGCAGCATAATGGAGCGGAGAGGCTGAGTTCCGTGGAGAGACTCTTCATGACATACTTCACAAGAAGACCGGCAGAGCTTGCTATTTCAGCTGAAATCCAGTTCAGGATGGAGTTTCTGGGGATAGATTCGCACAAGCTGGCTTCAATGGCAAGAATCGGCGAGAAGGAAATGAACTACATCCGCGTGGGGCTCTTTTTCATTGGAGATACTAATCCAGGCCACCTTGAAAGAATTGCCGAGCTGCTAAGAACTGATGCAAAAGAGCTTTTCAGGATAGGCGGACGGGCAGAAACCACAGGCAAGATCTCCGAGCCTGCGTCCAGAAGAAGTTTCGGGTTTCTTGTAGAAACTCTATGCAGGGACATGGAAAATTCCCCGGAAAACTACAGGAAAGCAGTCATGGTAGGCATTGCTGCCAGACTGAGGCGCGAGAGGATCCCTAAAATGACAAGGCACAGGTTTTCACTCGCCACGGGAGTAAGCGAGAATTATATAACACTGCTTGAGCACGGAAATGTTCCAGAAAGATTCCTCGATTCGCGCGTGGATGCAATAGCGAAGAGTCTTGGCACAGATGCAGAGGTCCTGCATGAGGAAGGCTCAAGGCTGTTAGAACTTATCATTTCCAGAAACGGCCAGCTTAGCCTGAGCAAGCTTGCAGACAGGCTAAAATCCTACGCTTTTGAGAGGTCACGTTGGTTCAGTGTAAAAAGTGCCAAAAGAAAATAAACCGCAGGCATATTGCCATGCATGCTTACCCGCCAGCAAGCCTCCTGACAAGCAATATCTCTTCGGGCGTGTTTTCCGGGGTTTCGAGTATCAGCGGGATTGACCTTACCCAACCGTTTCCAAGGAATTTCCTGAAGCCCGACTCGCCTATGTACCCCTGGCCTATGTTTGCATGGCGGTCTTTCTTTGAGTCAAGCTCAAACTTTGCGTCGTTGAGATGGATGATGCCTATACTGTCAGGACCCAGTTTTTTCTTGATGTTGTTGGCCACCGCGGCATCTGCAATGTCATAACCCGCCGCGTAGAGGTGGCAGGTGTCTAAGCAGAATCTTATCTTTTTTTGGTCTGCTGCACCCTCCCTTATCCTCGCGAGTTCTTCCAGCGAGGAGCCTACGCTGTTGGTTCCTCCGGCAGTGTTTTCAAGGAGCAGTGCCACATTGTCGGGTATTTCCACTGCGTTTATTGCAGATATCACGTTCACGATTCCCTTCTCCGTGCCCGCGCCGCCATGGCTTCCCAGATGCGCCACGACATAGTCTACCCCGAGTGACCCGGCCAGTGAGAGGGTGCGGGATAGGGATTCTACTGACTTTTTCATTTTGGCTCTGTCGGAAGTGGATAAGTTTGGAAGGTATGGCATATGCGCCACTACCGGGTCTATGGGGTGCCTGGCACGCATCCCCGCAAATCTGCTTATTTCTTCAGGAGGCAGATGGCCTACATCCCATCCGCGCGGGTTGCTCAGAAAGATCTGCATCGAGTTGCAGCCCAATGACTCAGCCCTCTCGAATGCATTGAAGATGCCTCCGGCTACCGAGACATGATATCCGAGTCTCAGCCTTTGGCCTGCCTTTTCCACGTTAGTTACCATTTGTGCACCTTTTATATATCTCGGCAAGCATCTCAATCTCCCTGGCATCGAGCACCTCGCTTTTTCTGAACTCCTTGTTGCTCAGTATGAAGGATACGGCCTCAGGGCGCTCACTGTCCTGTCTTGCAGTTTCAAGCAGTATCTCCTTTGCGCTGCCGCCCTTCATCATCTTCCCGGCTTCGGGAAACCAGAGGGAGAATACCTTTGCATACTTTACGGTTATGGATATCTGCGAGACAACAAGCAGGAACCTCTTTACCTCTTCCGTCCTTGATACTATCTCCGGGTTTGTCTCGCGGCCCTCTTCAACCGCATTGACCAGGTTTTCATACCTGTATCGCATGTTTTGCTCGTCGGCGAGTAGCTTCTCCATTATGAAAAGGTCGCGTTCGGCCTGCGCAGTCAGTTCGGATGATGCCGCAACATTCCCTTCTACCTTTATCCTGCCGGCATCCATCTCCTTCCGCAGCAGCTCCAAGGCTTCTGACATGAGCTCTGCCTCAACCCTTGAGAGGATGTCTTCGCATTCCATCCAGGCAGGCATCTCTTCCATGCCAGGAATATTGCAAATACATTATATATATCTAGGGAATTGATTATCGGAGCGCGATGGAATACTCTGCAATACGCATCGAGAATAGGGACGGGGTATACGCCCCTTCGGAAGACTCTGAGCTCGCGGCAGGAATGCTGGGGAGGTACCTGAAGAGGCTTGGCGCATCCAAGAAGCTCAAGGTTCTCGACATGGGCACCGCAACAGGCATACTGGGGATATTCGCCGCGTGCAGCGGACTGGCTTCAGAGGTGACGTTTGCCGACATGAATCCAGATGCAGTCGGACTTGCAAGGAAAAACGCCTTGGCCAACTGCCACTCGCTGCCTGCAGGCCTCAGCTTCATCCAGACAGATCTGTTCTCAGGGGTGGGGGCAGGTGAGGTTTATGACATAATCATTTTCAATGCCCCTTACCTGAGGTCAGGCGGCGAGACTGATGACGCAATGTGGTCTGGAGGCGATGAAGGCATAGAGACCAGCATGAGGTTCCTCGAGGAGGCATTGGTACACCTCTCCGGGACAGGGGTCGCGATCCTGGTTGCAAGCTCGCTAAGCAGCTTGGAAAAGCTGAACAGCTTTGCGGAACGGCTCGGCTTTGCCCTACTGGAGGAGGAGAAGATACATTATTTCTTTGAGGATATAGTTGCTGAGGCCTTTTGCCTTGCAGGCAGCACGAAGCTTACGGCCTGATTGCGCTTGCAATCGCAGCTGGATTTCTGCCGTTCTTCGAGCGTGCTTTGTGTTCGTACATCCTCGAATCCGCAATGTCAAGCATTGATTTGATGATTTTTTCAGTAGGAGATGAGAGCCTTTCTTCAGTGTCTATCTCATTTATCGAGACGCTGCCCAACGAGATGCTTACGGGGAATCCGAGCCCGTTTTTGGCAGCTATGGCCTCGAGTACCTTATGTATCCTTATCGAGAACGCGTCTGCAGGCCCTTTGATCAGCACCACAAATTCGTCGCCGCCTATCCTTGCGGAGAAGTCTTTTCCGGTCCTTGTTGTGGAGACTATGCCTTTTGCTATGGCCCTTAGCAGGTCGTCGCCTGCCGCATGCCCCAGCGCGTCGTTGATTATCTTGAGGTTGTTCGCGTCTATTACCACAACCGAGAATGGAACAGTTCCGGGATAATCCCTGCGGTAGGCGTGCACTGCCCCTTCAAACTCGATAAGGAATGCCCTCTTGTTTCCGATGCCGGTAAGCGCGTCCTCATGGGCATGCCTGCGAAGCTCATTGTTTTCTTTGTGAAGCTCATTGTTTTCGCGCATAAGTCTGTCTATTGTCCTGATTGCCTCAGTAAGCTCCCCTGCAACCCGCATGCTTGAGGTGGTTTGTTTTGTCATTTGAAAATCTCGCGTCTATCTCACGTCTGGCCGCTTTAGACTGATTATTATTGCACTTGCCAGATATATAAATAATGAGGGTGCCATATGGCAGGCACTGAGGCGTGTGTGGTGGGGGGAAATGGGGCCCGAGTTTGCCAAGAGCACGGCGCAAGGAGGGGCCGCGAGGCGGCGGGAGACAACCGCCTCGTTTGTTGAGGATTGCGAAAGCCTTATGCCTTCCTTCCCAGTATAGTCGATGGTCTCGTACTCCTTGTCTATTCCGAAACCTTCCTGCCAATACCTGCTGTCCCGAATCAGCCCTGCCCGTAGGTACACGCAGCCAATGAGATCCTCCGCAAGCTTGTGCGTAGGCTCCATGCCCGCGGCTTCCAGAAGCAAGAAGATGCTTTTTTTCATGCTCCTGTGCACGCGCAGGCCGTAGGCCGCTTTCCTCCTGTCTGCCCGCAGCAGTGCGTTCTCCAGGTCCTCCCATAACATTTCCTCCTTCGGCTCACCTCTTTGTTTTCCTTCCATTCCTACCACCCAGAAAAGGGGCTGTTCTGCCCTGCCGTCTTGTATAGCGTCGGCAACGCTTTTCTGCAATCATATACTTTAGTATAAGTATTTATACTTTACTATACAATTAGATACTGAGATAGAAAAGATTATATATTAGTATAGGTAATTATTTAGAGCCGAGAGTGGCTTGGCACACCCAGAAAGGGGGGCGGCATGGCTGCCCCCTACAAATAACATTTTTGACTCAGCGCGCTCCTGAATTTCTGCCGAGCCTCCCGTGCGCCTTTCCCAGATCCCTGGAGAACTGCGCTGCAAGGAGGTTAAGCTCTCCGGCAAGTACGGCTGCACTTATTATCTCTGCGAATTTGGAGGCATTTGATCCGGCAGGGTTTCCTCCGCCGCTTACGCCCATTATTGAGAGCGCCTCGCGCTGTGTCGGAAGCGATGATCCACCTCCGACAGTTCCAATCTCGAGAGAGGGTAGTGTCACGGAGATGTAAAGGTCACTGCCGCGCGGCTCGGTGAGCGTGAAGCATCCGCTGCTCTCGACAACCTGGGCTATGTCCTGGCCCGTAGCCGCGAAGATTGCCGCAATCGCATTTGCGGAATGGCCGCTGAACTTGCCACTCAGGGCCCTGGCGCTGCCTAGGAAGTTCTTCTTCATGTTGAGGTTGTGGAGGCCCTGGGCGTTGGATTTGAGCACGTTGCCGAGCACGCTTTCGGTTATGAGGGCCTCGGAGATGACAGTCTTGCCCCTGCCCAGGAGGCTGTTGACTCCTGATTCCTTCTTGTCGGAGCACATGTTTCCGCTTACGGTTACCATATGCCCTTTCGGGAAGTTTTCTTCTATGAAGGAGCATGCAGCCTCGCTCGCCATGGTCGCCATGTTCATGCCCATCGCATCGCCGGTGCTGAAACCGAGGCGGAGCCAGACGTTGTTGCCCATGATAAATGGCAGCATCTCCTTCAGCCTGCCGTGCGTTGTCGTTGATTCTGCGGCTGCAGTTATGCCTTTCCAGTTACTTTCTGCCCATGCGACAAACTCGACAGCGTCTCCGGCGCTCTTGAACTCGAAGAGTGGAGCCCTTGTCATCAGGTCTTTTGTGACAACAGAGTATGCCCCTCCGGAAAGGGTTATGGCCTTCATGCCGCGGTTTATGCTCGCTATCAGCGCACCTTCAGTAGTGGCCATTGGCACGTAAAACTCGCCATTCGTATATGAGCCCCTGACGGATATCGGACCTGCAATCCCCAGAGGCATCTGCATGAAGCCTATCACGTTTTCGGCGTTCTTGTTCACTATGCCCGAATAATCAAGTCCTGACGAGCCTACCGATTTTAGGCTGGAACCCGTCAGCTTTTCTATCATTGACCGTCTCTTTGCTGCCGCTTCCCCCGGAGAGAAGTGTTCCTCCAGCCTGTGCATCGGAATGCTTCCGGGAGTTTCATCCGCAGGTTTCCTTTCCCTGCCGCTTCTTGCAGATTTAGGTGAGTGGGCCATGCCATCATGAATCTAATGCCAGGAAACATTATAAACTTGTTGACAGCACAAGACATAAGCCATGGTGCATGGATGTGGCTGCGCGCCTTGGCACTCATCTCTTTGGGCTGTGCTCGCCGGAGCCCCTTAACGCTGCAGTCGCCCAGTCTTTAACTTGCATACTCATGGCTCCGCCCCCGTGGCGAAGCCTTTCGAGAGTCGCCCTTGCAGATCCAACGCTGCCATAGCATAACCTAAGCGTTTCAATAACCAGGCCTGGAGCCATGATCCTAAACTCCGAAACAAGGCGCTGCTGATCTTTAGTCAGAGAAGGAACCTGCATCTCTGCATGCCCAGGTTCGGCATGCCTGTGTATTATGGCCCTTCTCGGAATGATGGGCTTTTTGGAAAAGCCATCTGGAGAAGTTGCCCTGTATGCTGCGGAGATGGAGATGTCGTGCTGGTCGACAAGCCGCCTTACTACATTGGCCCTTGGTACCCCAGAATCCAGCATCTCTCTCGCTTCTGCGCACAAGGATTCCCTTAATTCGGGCGTGAATCGGTTAGAACGCCTTACGCTTCCAGCCGAATCCCTTTCCCTCCCAATCGTCTGCATCATCCCCATAAATCCACCGAAAAGAGTAACAGTGCAACAGGTATTTAAATACTAGCTGCAAGCCCGTCACTCAGAATAAAACAAAACGCAATTGGTGCAGTTTGGCGGCGGCGCTGCTCCATGCATCCTTTCGAGTGGCAGTCAATGAAGCGCGGATGGGATGGGAAATAATAAAGTATGCCACTTGCGGGAAACAGCAGATGTAGAGAAACGACAAACGCAGAACCAGATAAATAAGGCTATAAACCTAACCACTTAATCTTATGCTTAGCCAGTAGGTAAATTAAATGCCAGACGTTACTGTAAGAATCGCGGGCGCAAATGGGGACGGAGTCGAGTCGAGCGGTGCACTGCTAATGAAGGTCGCTGCCAAGAACGGCATGCAGGCATTCGGCTATCGCGGCTACCAGTCGATAATACGTGGCGGGCATGTCTGGTTTCAGGTGCGGGTCAGCGATGCTGAGAACAAGCTGCACAGCCACGGAGACCAGATAGACGTGCTTATCGCGCTTAACCAGGATGCAATAACAAACCAGGCACCGCACCTCAGGCAGGGCGCCTCGGTCATATACGACCCTACAAAGATAAAGGTTGATTCGCTTGACGCTTCGAAGTACAGGCTTGCCCCAGTACCAATGCTCGACATAGCAATGCAGGTCAGCGGAGATCCGATAATGCGAAACACAGTTGCAATAGGCGCCACGCTCAGACTGCTCGGAATAGAGATGAAGGTATTCGAAGAGGTCATAAAAAGCATGTTCTCCAGGAAGGGAGAGAAGGTAGTCAATAGCAACGTGATGGCAGCGGCGCAGGGATACGGAATCGAGGGGCTGGGCACCATACACCAGATAAAGGGGGACGGCAGATCAAGGTATGTGCTTGACGGCAACACCGCGCTTGCGATAGGCGCGTATGCAGGAGGCTGCAAGTTCTACTCTGCGTATCCGATGACTCCTGCAAGCAGCATTCTCCACTGGTTTGCGGCGCATGCGGACCGCGGCGTCTTCTTCAAGCAGACAGAGGACGAGATTGCAGCGATAAACATGGCGATAGGCGCCTCGAATACCGGGGTGAGGGCAATGTGCGGCACCAGCGGAGGCGGCTTTTCGCTGATGGTTGAGGGGCTCGGGCTTGCCGGAATGCTCGAGACGCCGCTGGTGGTAGTAGAATCGCAGAGGACAGGGCCCAGCACCGGGCTTCCCACAAAGACAGAACAGGGAGACCTCCTTTTCGTCATGCATGCCTCCCAGGGCGAATTCCCCAGGATCGTCGTAGCGCCGAGAAGCGTTGAGGAATCCTTTTACATAGCCGCAGAGGCGCTGAATCTGGCCGACAGGTACCAGTGCCCCGTCATCATAATGATGGACCTTTACATATCAGAGCACGTGGAGACCATAGAAGGCTTTGACACCAATTCAATAACTATAGACAGGGGCAAGGTAGTGGCGTCTAACCCAGAGCAGGGTAGGTTCAAGAGATACCTTTACTCTGCGGACGGCATCTCGCCGAGGGCTTTTCCCGGGACTCCGGGCACCGAGCACGTTGCGCCTAGCGACGAGCATGATGAGTATGGGGACCTTGTTAGCGACGCGCTGTCAGGAATAGACAAGTACGTCGAGGTAAGGAGGAAGATGATGAAGAAGAGAATGGATAAGATAGACACAATGCTCAAGAACGAGAAGGTGTTCGCACCCGGAATATACAATGAGGGCGCGGACTTTTTCCTTGTCACTTTCGGCTCAACCACTGAGCCCGCAATGGAAGCGGTGGAGATACTGAAGGGCATGGGATTCAATGCGGGTGTCATCTCATTCAGCTACCTCATGCCTCTTGACAGGGAGAAGACTGCCGAGATGCTTAAGGGCAGGAAACTGATAGACGTAGAGGTTAATTACACCGCGCAGCTATCGCAGGTGATAATGATGAATACTGGCATAGAGATAAAGGACAGGATATTGAAGTACGATGGAGAGGCGCTTACCGGGAAGGAGATCGCCGATGGCGTCGTGCCGCTGGTAAGCAGGAAGTGATGCAATGGTAATAGAAGCGACTACAAAACAGGTGTATTCATCAGGAGTAAAGCCTATCTGGTGCCCGGGATGCGGTGACTTTGGAGTATATGCCGCAATAACGAAGGCCCTTACGGACCTTAAGGTAGACAAGAGCAACGCGATGATAGTCTCGGGAATAGGGTGCAGTTCTTCTATGCCGCAGCCTTTCAGCACATACGGAATGCACAGCCTTCACGGAAGGCTGCTCCCTGTAGCAAGCGGCGCGAAGCTTGCTAACCATGACCTCACAGTAATAGGCACAGGCGGAGACGGCGACGGATATGGCATAGGCGTAGGCCATCTGGTGCACACGGCCAGGAGGAACATAAACCTCACATACATAGTGATGGATAACGAGACGTACGGACTCACTACAGGGCAGACCTCGCCTACGGCGATGATGGGCCACAAGACCAAGTCGACGCCTTTCGGCGCCATAGAGATGCCAGTCAATCCGCTTGCCCTTGCCATAAGCGCAGGCGCAACGTACGTTGCCAGGGGCTTCTCTGGAGACACAGTCCACCTTGCAGAGATGATAAAGGGTGCAATAATGCACAAGGGCTTTGCGCTGGTTGATGTTTTCAGCCCATGCGTTACATTCAACCATGACAATACATACGATTGGTTCCGCCCCAGGATATACAAGCTTGACCAGTCGAATCATGATCCTTCAGACCTGGGAAAGGCGCTTGGAAAGGCAGTGGAGGACTTCCAGACTAACTGGGAGAAGATACCGATAGGGCTTTTCTACCAGAACAACAGGCCTTCTTACGAGGAGCTGGACATAACGCTTAAGAACGGGCCTCTGGTTAAGCAGGGGAACCCGACCAAGGAACAGATACTCGGAATGCTGGAGGAGAACAGGTAGAGGCTAGGCAGGAAAGAGCTTGACCAGGTTTGGCACTATAAACTGCACATACTCCTTCGCAGTCTTCCCATAGTTGTCCATAAGTGAAGGGTCTGCCTTGTTCTGCAGCAGGAATGAGATTGCCTCGGAGCTCGCGCCTATTGCAGCATATATGAGCGCTGTGCGTCCCGACTTGTCCTTTGTATTTATGTCCGGGTTGCTGATAAGGAAGGTCTTTATCGTCTTTATGTCTCCGGTTAGTGCGGCGAACATGAGCTGGTCTGTTGAAGCCGAGCCGCTCTGCTGGGAAGATGCCTGCTGCGAGGACTGCTGCATGTATTGGGCAGTGTTCGCCCCCGGAACTGCACCGCCAAGCATCGATTTTCCCTGCTGGACGTCACCGCTTATTTCTTCGAACAAACTCCCAATCCCTCCAAAACCCATACAATCATCTTTTCAGGCCCGTGCAGGGCCCTTGCTGGTATTGATTTCCATGAGAAAGTTATTAAGCGTTAGTGGCATTGGCTGCCTGCTGGTGCTCTTATGCAGTGCTAGGAGAAGATGCGGAATTGTGTGGTGTGCCGTAGCCCCTCTTCTGTTTTAGATGGCATTCGACTAAGCGGCGTTTTGCCTTGCATGCACATCGGGCGCGCATCGGCACGTTTCATCCGCACCGGCGGCTCGTATTGTCATAGCCGTTTTGCCGCAGCGGTTCGTTTCTGCTCCGAATGGGGCCTTGGGCCTCGCGACCTTAGCATGGAGAGAGCTTCCTCAGTCATGTTGACCGTAAGCCATCCGCACACCACAGGGTTATTAATCGTTTCCAGCTATTTAATACTTGTGATGTAATGGCATTGCCCAGCATGATGAGCCTCGTCGCCTATGCGATTGTCGCGCTGGTCATCTTAGGGCTCATATACTTTATACTCAAGATAGGCAAGGGAATACTGAAGTGGGTCTTCGGCATAGTCATAAACAGCATACTGGGCTTCATTGCCATTTTCGCCCTGAACTATTTCTTCGGCATTGCAATACCGCTGGTACTTCCAGTCATAATAGCAACGGCGATATTCGGCCTTCCTGCAGTTGGAACGATGGCCATCCTCAAGGCCATGGGCATGCTTGCAGCTTAGCTGCTTATTTTGCAAGCTCAATGTCAGCCTTCTTCACCGTGCGCCGCTTTGCATGTGCAGAGAGGCTCACCGCCTTTTTAGCTATGGAATAGGCGTACTTGTTTACTGCCTCGGCCAGCTCTTCGGCGGCATCTGCGCTTACCCTCTTCGCGCCGGAATCCTTAAGCATACGCTTTGCAGCCAGGGCATTCATTGCCATGAAGAAGCATAGGAATAATAAGATTAAAAGACTTGTCTTGGATCATCTGAACTGGTAAGATGGAGATACGGAGGCTTGACTTCGGTGACGCTGACGGTATTTTTTCTCTTGTAAAGGAGATGATGGGAGAAAGACCCGATGCGCTGGTGCCGGGAAGGATAAAGGACAGGAAGAGCTTCTCTGAAATTTTCAAGGCAAAGCTGGTAGGCATCATGGCTGGAGAGATGGTCGATCTTGTCGCTGAAGAGAGCGGCAGGATAATCGGCGAGTGCGAGATAGTGAAGGAGGGAGCCGCGGGAGGGATTGTGGGCATACTGGTTGCGCGTGGGGAGAGGAGAAAAGGCATTGGCAGCATGCTGCTCATGGCCTCTCTCGAAGAGGCAATTAAAATGGGCGTTGATGAGGCTTATGCAGAGGTCATGGACTCGAATGCCGGTGCCGCGGCTTTTTTCTACAGGAAAGGCTTCAAGGTCTTGGAAAGGAAGGGAGCCGCGGGAGACGGGCAGGTGCGCATGCACAGGCGGATTGTCGCCTGAGGATTCAGGTAGAGTTTGAGGGAAGCTGCGCGAGGACTGAGCCGTTTACCTGCGAGAGGAATATCTCAACGCTGTGCTGTGGAGGGCCTGCTGCAGTGTAATTCACCACCCAGACGTTGTTGCAGTCGCTTATTGCGCAGCTCCATCCAGGTATATCGATGAATCGGTAGTAGGTGGCGTGCGCAGTCACGTTGGCAAATCCATACTTCTCTATGAACGGACCCAGTACAGTGTAGTTCCTGTGCTCGTAGGAGACTGTTATCGCGGCAGGGTATGATCCGATCGCATTTCCGCCGCCGGAGCTTCCGAGCACCTCGCATCCCGAGGTATAAGTGTTTTCCATCCTTGAGACAAACCCGTATTTTGGATAGTCGAATGAATAGATGTAGTACGAGGGGCACGGCGAGGTGGAATTGAAGATTATTGATGCGAGAAGATGCCAGCTGCCGGGGTATTCTGAAGGAGTTACGTTTGTGATGTTTATCAGCGCGTTTGGATAGGAGTTCTGCAAGTCGTGCATCACCAGTGAGACTGCCTGCTGCTCTGTGACCTGCCTGCTGAATGAGACATGACCTATTACATAATAGCCTGCGAAGATTAGCGCCACTATGAATGCTGCGGCTATTATAGATTTCGAGAGCAGGTCCATGCGTTATATAGGGCATGTAAGGTTTTAAAGCATTAAGCCTGTAGGCCAGCCGGGGCATCTGCAGGAAGCATGCATATGCTTTGATGCGAATGCAGCACGTCTGCCTATGATACAGTGCTGTTTTCGAGTATGCCCGGCGTTGAGTCGGAATAGTTGCTCAGATGGAAGTCGCCAACGGCTATGAACTGGCTGCCTCCTGGGCTTCCGGCTGACTGTGAGACTATGGATATGCTTGCATTTCTGCACATCAGTGATCCCAGGTATATGCTTGCGTTGGCAAACGTGCCAGGAGGATACGAACCCTGGCCATTTGTCGTGTTGTAGTGAATGGTGAGCAGGACGGAGTTTGAGGATAGAACCTCCAGGTATATCCCCAGATTGTACGGGGAGATTATCTTGAAGTTGAGGTATGGGGCAGTCACAAGGAAGGGCTCTGAAGTCAGGCTGGCCGGCGACTCAGAAGCCGTTTTAGAGAAGGTAGTCGCAAAGTAAGCCCCCGAATATCCGGACCATTTCCCCAGGTAGTAATTTCCTTCAGAATCCGCAACGCTCAGGTTAACAGGAGAGGAGCCGAAGCCAGTGCCCGATTCGGTCCATCCCGAATAATTTCCGTAGCCGAAGTCGCCGTTTATTACCTGGGAGCCGTAGTATTGGCATCGTGGCATGCTGGCAGACTGGAGAGGCGCAGAGGTGCTCTTGCTGTTTATTGCATATAGGCCCCCAGCACCAGACCGGGCGGCCTTTGAGGTGGAATTTGTTTGAGAGAGTACCGATACCGGAGGAGGCTGTTGGGCAGACGATGCGGCAGTGGTCGTTGCCTGCGAGTTGCAGTCAACCTGGGTGATTGCAGGTATGCTGCTGTTGCCACTGAATGAAGCAAGCCTGTAGATTATGAATGAGGAGAGTATGTATAGGACTATGCCGATTATCCCGCCTATTATCATACCGATGCCCCAGCCCTGTGCGCTGCCCTTGAGGTTGCCTGCGGCAGGGAAGATGTGCGCTAATGAGTAGAGGAGGGCGCCGACTACGAAGAGGAATATGGCCAGTATGCCTACTACCGAGCTTATTATCGAGATTATGCCGCATATCTGGGACTGTATTGCTGTGGCCGCCTGCGCGTATGCCAGCGGCAGCACGAGCACTGACAGTATTAGGAATATGAGTGCGCCGTGCCTGTTTGGCGTGATGCTTCTGCGTTGGCAGTTGTTCCCGTTCATGGAGATGCCCCATTCACAGATTATCCTATGGCGCTTCATAATTATAAACATTGGCTCGTGGATGCTGCATTAGCTTTTTAGACCTTGACCGGCAATATAATATCGTTTTAATGGAGATACTGAATGCAATGCCGCCATACACGCTTTTTGGCGTGCGCGGGCTTGATTACAAGGATGCACGGGTCGCAGTGCTGCCTGTGCCTTATGATTCCACCACATGCTACCGTGCAGGCGCGAGGGAGGGGCCGCATGCAGTCATAGAGGCAAGCAGGAACATGGAGTTCTACAGCGAGGAGCTTGACGCCGACGTGACGGAGCTGGGCATATACACGCTCGACGAGCTCGAGCCAAACGTAAATTCTGCAGAAGAGACTATCCTGAGGATAAAGAAGGAGGTTTCCAACATAGTTGCCGACAAGAAAATACCCCTGCTCATCGGCGGCGAGCATTCCGTAACAGTTGGCGCGCAGATGGCGCTTGCCGAAAAGTCAAGGGAGTTCAGCGTTTTGCATTTCGATGCCCATTCCGACTCCAGGAACGAGTACATGGGAAGCAGGTATTCGCATGCGTGCGTTACCGCCAGGTCAATGGAGATCTGCGGCAGCGTATACAGCGTAGGTGTCAGAAGCGTGAGCATGGAGGATGCGAGGAATCTCGGCGGGAGAATGCTCTTCAGGAAGGATATGCGCGCGATGAATACCGATGAGATAGTCGAGAGAATCTGCAGGAACACGCGCGATAGAATATACCTTACAATAGACTTAGATGTGCTGGACCCAAGCGAGATGCCGAGCACAGGGACCCCGGAGCCTGACGGCCTGCGCTTTGGAGAGCTAACCTCCATACTGAGAGGGGTGCTGAGCCGTAAGGAAACAATAGGCATGGATTTCACCGAGCTCCTGCCCATTGGAGGGATTGTTGCACCGAACTACCTTGTTGCCAAGCTCATATTCATGGCACTGGGATACGCCTTTGTTCTCCCAAAAAGTTAGGCAGTGGCTCAAGGCGCATTTGAGAGCTGGGCAGTCTGAATAGTGTACGACTGCGGAGTGTCTGAATACAGTTGGTAGACCTGCTGCGGAGAGAGGCTTGAGTTGTAAAGCTGCATGCCGTATATGTCTCCGACAAAGTTCCCGCCGATGAAGAGGGTTGTCCAGAGGTTTCCCGAGTTCCATGAGGGGCTTGCCCCCTGGCTGACCTCGGTTCCGTCAACGTAATACGTTTCGAGTTCATTGCTGCCCGGAGAGATAGTTACCGCAAGGTTGTACCATGTATCCGGCTTGAACGAGTATGTCCCAATGTAGGAATCGCCGCAGTTGTCCGACATGTCAATCGAATTGGAGGATGCGATGGTGAGCGCGTAGCCGCAGAGGGCATTGCTGTTTGTCGAGAGGATGACTGCATTTGCTGAAGCCTCGGAGGACTGCTGTTCGGACATCATGAAGTTCAATGAGGCAGTCATGCCAGTGTTCTGCGGCTCTATGAATATGGAGTTGGAGGAAAAGCTGTTTGACGGTAGCGAAATGACAGATCCCGAAAGGGAATATAGGGACAGTGTCTTGTAGGAACTCACCGGCCCGAATGTGACAGAGGGCATGACTCCTTTTGGAGGGTTTGTCCTCACCCTTATCCATGTAGTATTCTGGTCTGTTGGATTTTGCGCCCCGTAGTAGGTTCCAGCCACAGCAGGAAACATCGGATTTCCGGAAGGATAGAGATATGAGGCTCCATATTGGCCCGGGTACGGATACGGATTCGTATAGTTCCATAGAGAGACTGTGTCGTATATGCCGTCATTGACAATGCTTGCATTGTAGACGACCGAAAAGACCTGTGGGGCATTTGCAGTTGGGGGATATGGATAGTTAGTTCCAACAGATGCGGAGCTAGAAGCGAACAACGGCTCGTAGCCTTCGCCGGTTGCGCCAAACCCGTAAAGCCCGAGCACGTTGCCGCCTTGAATGCCCCCGTTGCCTATGCCTCCGAATTCAAAGTTTTCATCATAAGAAGGCGAGAAGATAGTTAAAGCATCGATTACATTGCCCTGCTGGAATGCAGGTATTGTTGCGTTTATGTATGAATTGCCATTCGGATAGCCAGTAATCTGGATGCCGTTGGCTACAACGTATTGCACACCATTGATGTCTTTCCAGTTGGATGGGAGGCTTGAACCGGCGAAGTTGGTGTAGAAATTGAAAACGTTTGCTCCGTTGTCGTACTCTGCATAGTTGGAGCATTTTGCCGTAACATAGGGGTTGGAACAGGTCAGCTCCGGTGCTTCGCCGGTGGTTGCAGTGTTGAAGAGGTTTGTTGACTGAGAGGCGAAGCCCATGTATACTGTGAGGCGGTTCGAGGCAGGTATCTGCGGGCCTATCTTCAGCCAGTATATTGTATTGGTTGCGGCGTTAGAGTTGCCGCTCTCGAGCCATGAGTTTATTATGATGCCGTTTGCGTAGAAGAACTCAATGTTCTGGAGGTTTGAAGCTTCGTACGACGAGTATGCTGCGCTGTCGACAGTAACCATCTGCTGGAAGTTATTCGACGAGCTTATTGATTGGGAGTTTATTATGTTTACTGGGACAAAATAAGATATTCCGGTAGGAAGCTTCAAGGTGATCTGGTTCCCGCTGTTGCTCGGCTTTGAAATACCTCCAAAATAAATTGATGAGTTTGGATTTGCAGTTAGAGAAACGTAGGTTCCAGTACCGGTGTAATTATGTCCGCTTAGGTCGAATACGTCTGAGGCTTGAGACTGGGAGCCTATGATAACAACAGGCATCACGCCGTTAGGGGGAAGGTCCCTGGTGCGTATCCAGTAAAGGTTTTCCTGCGCGGGGCCGTTATCGAAATCCAAGGTTAGCCCGGTTCCTACATAGCTGCTGCTTGGCGTGCTTGCGGATATGCTGCCGATTTCGGTATAATTGAGGTATGCAAAGTCGCTGCTGCTTCCCGTTATCGAGCTGTTCTCGATTACGGTTGAATAGACTGAGAGAGGGGGGTTCTGATTGGATATCCATGGTGGTGCAGAAAGGTAAGTAACTGTTCCGCTGTTGTCCTGCATGTAGAAGTTCTGTCCACCGCTCACCTCCTGAAGGGTTAGTCCTTTGTACTGGTCAAATACGGAGAGGGGATTGCTTGTAGTGATTCCGGTTGTTTCGGTGAAGTATCCTGTTGGAGAGAAGACAACATAGTCGTATCCTGGAACATAGTCGTTGTTCAGGTATCCAGAGGCTTCTTCCACCATGGTGTTTGAGTTGGATATTGGAGTTGTGTACATAGTATAGGCGTATGCCGGTTGCTGACTTCCGCCGCTTGATGGACCTCCGGAGACATATAACTGCAGGCCGTTGCTGACTGTTACCGTGTTTCCTGAGCCTGGCGTTGTTGCCGAGGTCCAGCCCGTAGGAAGGCTTGTTCCTGCGAAGTTCCAGTAGTTGTTGAAT
>DAHXKV010000001.1 GCA_027366155.1 Microcaldota archaeon | reverse complement strand
TGGTATTTGATCATCGACCTCTGCTGCAGCATTGTCCTGCCTTTGTCATCAAAGACGAAAACCGAGAATGCCCTGTGGAGCCTGCCTGATGTGGCAGAGTGCGCCTTCATCTTTTCCTCAGTTCCCAGCTTCCTGTCCCTCTGATCCACCAATATGACCAAATCCCTTCCCTTCATGTCAACCCTTTTATATCAGTCTGGATGAAAAACTATAAATAGGCATCAAGGCACAGGGCACTACGATGAAAATACTGCTACAATTTCCCGAAGGGCTGAAGCAAAAGGCCCTGGAATATTCAAAAAAGCTAGAGGCCGAGGGAAACGAGGTCTTTGTCTCGGCATCACCAACTTACGGCGCGTGCGACCTGGCAATAGATGAGGCAAAGTCCCTCGGTGCCGAAAAGCTCGTGCATTTCGGCCATGCCGAGTTCCACCATGTCGATTTCAATGTCGAATATGTCTTCTATTCGGTTGACGCCCCGCTTGACATCCTTGCCAGATCACTGGAAGACCTGAAGCCCTACAAAACCATAAGTCTGGTAACTACAATACAGCATATACACCAGCTAGAAGCAGTAAAGGAGTACTACGAAAAAGCCGGTAAGAAGGTGATTGTCGGAAAGCCCTTCGGCTTTGCTAAGAAGGCAGGACAGATACTCGGATGCGACATAGGGAGCTCCGCGCGCGTAGATTCTCTTGTAGACGCGCATGTATATTTCGGAGGGGGAATCTTTCATCCGCTTGGTGCTGTTCTCCACACAACAAAACCCTTTCTTGCAGTCGAGCCGTTCACAAAAACTACGAGGTTCATGGACGACTACAGGGAAGCATACAGGAAGCGCAGAATGGGAAAGATTGCAGCTTCGGTAAATGCAAAAAACATCGGCATACTGGTTAGTACAAAGAATGGTCAACACAACATGGGAATTGCCAGGCTGCTCAAGGAAAAGACTGAGAGAGCAGGAAGGAAGGCAGCAATACTGGTCTCGAACAATTTTGATTTCGGTTCAATCGACAACATGCTGGAGTTTGACGCCTTCGTAAACACCGCCTGCCCACGGATAGCGACAGACGACACCGAGAGGCTGCGTAAGCCTCTCCTGAGCCCTAACGAGCTCATGGAGGTCCTTTCGCTAAACCCTACTGTTTCCTGATCCTCAAAGGCAGATGCCTAAGATTACTGAGACTTTACTGTAAGCTGCGCGACCTGTGCCTGTATTGTTGCGCCGTTGCTTGTGCCTGTGGAATAAGAAGCCCATATGTAGCCATTAATCCCAGTGCCAACTCTGACTGTGCCTGTTGCGGGCAGGGTCACTGTTGTCGTAACACTCGAAGCTAGTCCACTAGGGAGGGTATTTGCATCGCCATTCGGCATAGGCGTCAGTTGCAAAGACGAAAGCCCAGAAGCGACTACTGATGACTGTGCGCTGTTGTTTACAAAGACTATGTTGGCGCTTGTCCACGTGCTTCCGGAATCCTGGCCTATGGTGACCTGAATGTTCCCGGTAGTTGCGCTGTATTGGCCTATCTGGCAGGTGTACCCTTCAGCAGCAATGCATGTTGTTCCAAGGGGATTGTTGAAAATCCCTATTGAAACCAGGGCAACTATAACAACCGATATTATCAAGAGAGCCCATCCATAAGTCATCAGGTACTCCATTGCACTTTGGAGCTTGAATGTCGCCATGTAAATCCCTATTATATGAAAAGGTAAGATTTAAATAAGAATCGCATAACTTTGGCAATGACTTTCCTCAAGAAACCCATAGCATCGCATCAGCTTTCCTGCATCTTGCTCTGCTGATTCATTATCCTTGAGACCTCCTTGTCCAGAGATTCCTTGAGTTTTTCTGCGATAAATCTTTTCGAGTAGGCGTCGGCGCGTGACGCTATGCTAATCTTTGTTGCGTAAGCCCTCGCCAGTCGGCCGCGCTGCTTCTTGCCTGCACCGCTTATCTGCTGGAGCTTGAAGAGCACACCATACTTAGGCGGCTTGCTCCCGAACTTGAGGTGCTTGAAGAGCGCCTTCTCGGCTCCCAGCAGCTGTATGGTACTTGCAGGGAATGAGGCTAGCCTCTCGAGTGATCCAGCCTTCCAGAGGAGCTCTGCAGCTATCTTGTGGTCAATAAGGTAAGAGATGTTAGGCATTGATATCGATACACTCTCTTTGAGATAGCCGTCCAGCTTCTCCATGGTACTGCCGAGCTCCTTCTCCGCCTCCGCCATCTTCCTCAGGGAGGCATATTCTGACTCGCCAAGGGACGGCCTAGTTCCAGAAGAAATTATTCTCTCTGAGAGTACCCTGCTCTCCTGGCCAAGCACGCTAAGCCTTTCCTCCGTCGCATCCTCCCTTGTCCTTACTGAGAGTATTATGTCTGAATAAGTATCAGGGTTGCCGGTCTTCAGTTCTGGGAAGTAAATTCCATACCACTCATCCATCCTTTCATACAGCATGCCGCGTATCTTCTCCAGCTCCTTGTATGCGCTTATTGCCTGTATAATCGGATGGTCGGGAGATGAGAATGCCTGGCTTACCTCCTCCTCCGACTTTCTTATAAGCCTGCTCCTCTTTTCCTCCCTGCTCTCTTTCGGCATGATATCAGTTTGATATTGCATGTATAATTATTTGAATATGCCAGATTGCCTTGACTTTCATGCAGCAAAAATCAGCCTACGATATAAATATGTATGTGGCGCTAGATAAGTGCTTGGGAAATTGGAGGGAATAAGATGCAGAAGAAAACGAGTCTGGATTCGTCTGGCGGAAGGTGGGAGACTGCACGATCTTCCTACCCTATAAACATGAAGGCCAGCATAGAGAGCGGCCAGCCGCTCACATTCCATTCAGTGTACAAGTCAGACAATGGCATCGCCCGCGTGAGCTACGTCACAGAGAAAGGCGCAATAGAGCTCAGGTACGACGAAAGCAGACCTGTTTCCACTCTAAACTACCGATACCATGGAAATTATACCAAAGCCTCTGCAAGCAGGGAGGTGCGGGAAAGGTTCCGCCTGGATCAGGACATGGCCCCGATATACGAAAGGATGGGCACTGACAGGCATCTCTCAGGAGCCATAAGCTCGCTGCACGGGATGCGCGTAACAAAAAATGACCCATGGGAGACCACTCTCTGCTTCGTAATCTCTCAGTACAACAACATAAAGAGGATAAAGGGCATCGTGCGCACCATGGTGGAGCAATACGGCGAGGTCCTTGAGACAGGCGAAACGCTTACACGACTCTTTCCCTCGCCCGAAGCAATATCCCGAGCAAGCGAGGAGAGCCTGGGTAAGTGCGGGCTGGGCTTCAGGACAAAGTATGTTGCAGGCGTGGCTAAGGCTTGCTCCGAAGGTCTTGACCTCGAAGAGCTGCACAGGCTCGACTACACGGAGGCGAAAAGCCAGCTCATGAACCTGGAAGGCATAGGCGAGAAGGTTGCAGACTGCATACTGCTGATGGGCTACGGCAAGCTTAACGCATTTCCTGTCGACGTGTGGATAAAGCGTTCCATGCAGAAGCTATATTTCAACAACAATGACGTGAGCTCCAGGCAGATACGTGAATTTGCAAGTAGGCAGTGGGGAGAATACGCAGGATATGCGCAGCAGTACCTCTTCCACAACGCGCGCATAGGAGGAATGACGCACTAAAGATCTTTTCTTTGGTTAGGCAGCATCGGGCATGATTGGATGCACAACAAAGTAATTGGCGGCCACCTGCCTAGGGATTCAATGCGCCTACTGTTCTATTCAAAGCCGACAGGTCAGAGCAGCCTGTGCCGGAGGCAGCAGCGGAGTTAACTGGGATGTTGCAATGATACCGCGTATAGAGGAAATAGAGGCGGAGATACTCTCGCTTCAGGAGCGGAGGGACGGGATCGCAGCCTCTTCAAGGAACATAATCAGGCTTTCGGGCAGATGCATAACTATGATGCACGCGGGCAACGTCGAGAAGGCAAAGGCCACACTGGACGAGATAACTGCCCTGTCAAAAAAGCTCATGTCACAAGACAAGGGACTGGAGTACGCATCCCAGCAGGCCTACCAGGAGTATGTGGAAGCCTGCGCGCTCTACTTCATAATAACCGAAAGGAGAATCCCGGCAGAGAAGGAGCTGGGAGTTGACTCAATATCCTATCTTCTGGGCCTGCTTGACGTTGTCGGAGAGCTGAAGCGCGAGGTTTTCGAGTCGCTGAGGAAAGACGAGATAGAGAAAGCCGAAGCCTATTATTCCTTCATGAACGAGATACATGACTCGCTGCTTCCTCTGAGATTCAGCAGCTCGATAATCCCTGATTTCCGTAAAAAGCAGGACGTATCAAGGATACAACTCGAGGGTGTAAGGGGAGAACTCCTTTCATTCAGGAACCGTCTCATTCTCCAAGCGGAGAAGCCGAATGCCAAATAAAGCAGTGGCAAGCTTCCTTTCGCGGTGCCTAACAGCAGGCCATAAGCCCCAGATGGGGGTTGAACCCACGACCTCTTGTTTTTCCATTACTGCCGCATGCCTGGCATCAGGCAGCATACGAAACAAGCGCTCTGCCACTGAGCTACTGGGGCTTATAGTATAATTATAAATGAATAGTGCTAAAAAGACTAACACTCATAAGATAAGGCTGATGACATGCTCAACTATGCGGGTTCAAATGCAGCGGTTCCTTACCTGAAGAACAACGCAAAAAATCCCAATGCCCTGCGCTTTCTTTTCCAGAGCGAGGGAAACTCTGAGGGCCAACGGCCTCCGGTGATGCTGCCTCCCTCGGATCCTTCCGGCGCCGCGCAGCTTTCTGCAGTAGAGCCAAATTCCCTGGCGAGTCCAAATGCCGACGATTCCGGAGGCAGAACCAGGATCATACTCTCGGTATTGGCAATATTCATACTCGCAGCTGTTGTTTATTCAATATACTCTTATACTGTAAAGTCTCCACCGGCCAGGACAGTCGCCCCTCCAGCAAAGCCGAAATCTGATATTCTCTCATGCGAGAGCATAACTTCCCCCGGCATCTATAATGTTGACGCTGAACTAAGCTCCCAGCCGTCTGGATCCTGTCTAATAATAACAAGCGGCAATGTAAAGATAAATGGTAATGGCAACAAGGTAGTAGGTGACGGCCCATTCGTCCAGACGCCGCCATTTTCGTATGGCGTGGAGATAGACGGCGTTTCAAATGTTACTGTAACAGGCCTGAATGTAAGCAGATTTTCATATGATATCTTCCTGATGAATGCTACCGCGTCCACTGTAGTAAACAACATAGCCCTGAATGGCACTATCTCCGGGGTGTACCTTTACGGCTCAAGCAACAACATCATAACTAACAACAAAGCCTTCGGGGCCGGAAGCCAGCGGGGCGGCCTCGGCATGCAGGGAGGCGGCAACAACACGGTCTCGCATAACCGCATAATGTACAATGCATACTATGGCGCATATCTTAACTCGACAGGAAACAAGTTCCTCGAAAACAACATCTCCTCAAATCCGGTGGACCTTTTCTGCTCACCACAGGCAAGCCTGCGGCAATCCAACTCCTACTTGGGGTCCGCATGCTCGACCAACTACTACTGCAACTTCGCATACTGCTCAAAGACCAATCTGCCATCAAACCTATCATTCGAGGTGCTTTCCAAAAACATAAAAAGCTGCGGAGTTATAAACGCGCCGGGAGACTACCAGCTAATCTCTAACCTTAATCTGTCCAACTACGTAAACACCTCAAACCCACTCTCAAATAACGTATGCCTAAAGATAAACTCCCCTAACGTAAACCTCAACTGCAGAAACAATACCATATACAATTCATACTATGGCGTATTCTCGAGCAACTACAACACCATAATAAACAACTGCAACTTCTACAATAACACCTACGCGGTATACCTAAACAATGCATTTGACAGCGGCATCCACAAAGGCTCCGCAACGCACAGCAAGTACGGCGCATACCTCTTCAACGTATCCAGCTCATCAGTATTCGGCACTACTTACGCCGAGGACACATATGGCATCTACCTGAACAACACCTCCTCCGTGGTAATAAACAGCACATCTGCATCAAACAACACCTATGGCGTGTATTACGCGAGTGGCCAGACAAATGCGTTTCTAGGCAGCGTATTCTCGGGCAATTCGAAGGAAGACTTCTTTTGTTCTTCAGCTACCTATAACTCAAGCTTCAACATAATGCAGTCGAACAGCTGCGGGCTAACTGACTGCAGCTGGGGCACATGCGAAAGGAAGGTGCTCCCCCCTGTTAAAACATATCCTGTCTTCGGATGCAGCACGCTCTCTGTACCTGGAAACTACACCCTCGACTCAGGAATAATACAGACACACGGATCAGGCTGCATTTCGATAACCGGAAACAGCATAAGCCTAAACTGCAACAGCAAACTCATCGAAGGGGACGGCCTGGGCAGCGGCATATCGGTGAGGAACTCCTCCTACGATACGCTTACCGGATGCAACCTAAACACCTACCCTACTGGAATAAACGCAAGCAATACTGCATATCTTACCATAAACAAAGTCAACGTTTCTGCTTCCAAGGTCGGCATATCCGTTGAGAATTCAAATGAAAGCAGTGTGATGAACTCCACTGTAACTACGTTCACGGACTCAGGATTCCTCTTCTCGGGAGTTAACTATGGCACAGTCTCGAATGACAGGGCAAGCCAGGGTGTCAGCAACGCAACAGGATTCACATTCACTGGGTCAAACCACAACATCATAAAAGGGAACTTTGCAAACTCGAATCCAGGCTATGGCATTCTTCTTTCTGGATCAAGGGAGAACCTTATATCAAACAACACTGCCGAATCCAACCTCAATTATGATTATCAATGTGCGGGAAGCAGCAGTGGCATATATGCCGAATCAGGAGGTGTCAACACTGGAATAACAAAGGACTCATGCTTCTGGCTAGTCGAGCAGAACCCACTCGCCACGCCGTCATGTTATCTTGTAAGCCACTCTACTGACATAACGCTGCAGAGCGACATGCTCTACACCTACGGCACAACATGCTACTCATTCATTACCACAAATTCCTCTTCGGGTGCCCAGTCTACCCTTGACTGCAGGGGCCACACTATCGTGTCTACGAAAGGAGGCACATTCGCAAACGTCAAGGCGCCTTACGTGACTATAGAGAACTGCAACCTGGTCGGATTCTCTCGGGCCGTGGTAAGCTCCTCCTCATACACTGATCTGGTCAATGACACGATAATCAACTCCAACTACTCTGTCGAGTTTGACAATGCCACATACCCGTCAGTAAGCTTGAGCTTCTTTACGAACAGCACCTACGGCATATACGGCCAAGACAGCAAGTATGGCTCCATAGAGAAAAACACATTTATCAACGTGAGCAATGGCATAGAGCTCTTCGGCGGCTCCGCCTTCCAAATACTCAACAATGTTGTAAATACAGCAACATCCGGCCTCTCGCTCTTCAACTCCCAGCTTAACATACTCCAGTCAAACTCCTTCCTGAACACCACCTCCTATGGGATAGAATGCACTCAGTTCGCCTCAAACCTGTCAAACAACTTCGATCATGGCGAAAACGTCTGCTCTACAAACAACGGATGCCTCTGGATGTCCTCATCAACAGGGTGCCTTCCAAAGTGAAGCTGCGCCGTACGCATGCCCGCTAAACAACGGCTTTATATATTTCCAGTGAGCCATATCAGCATGGCATTAGGAATAAACGAGGTCATAGAAGCGCTCAAGAAGACTGTAGATCCGGAGATAGGGCTTAACATAGTCGACTTGGGTCTCCTCTACAACATAAGCATAAGCCCCGAGTCAGACATAGACGTGAGGATAACCATGACAAGCCCCATGTGCCCTGTCACAAGCATAATACTGGCAGACGTCGAGATAAGGCTTCAGCACATCTCAGGAGTAGGAAAGGTCAATGTGGACCTGGTATGGGATCCTGCATGGAATCCTGAAATGATATCAGAGGAAGCAAGGCTTGGCCTGCAATGACTGGCAACGACTGCATCTGCCTACGCCTATTCTTAATAACCCCTTTAATAAAACCCGCGATAAATCTTTTCAATTGATAGTTCGCATGTAATCCTTGGCGAAGACTAGCTATCAGCATCAATGGCCATGCAGTTGTCTAGCTACTCTGAAAAAATCTCAGAGCTCCTGAACCAGACTTTTATTTCACGGTTTGCGGATTTGGGGCTGTCTGAGACGTGCACTATGTTCCTTATGGCCCTTTTCTCCTTGTCTGCAAGCTGGTAGGTGTCTGTTGAGTACATGCCCCTGACCGTATTCTTGTCTGCAGATCTGGGTTCTGTCGCGCCCGCCATCTTTCTTGCCACTGAATTGGCATTCTCCCCTTCGAATACTATAGCGACAACCGGCCTGCGCGTAAGCTCGTTCATCAGGTAAGACCTTATCCTCATGCCTATCTGCATCTCGGTCTCTTTGGTCACTATGCCTCTCTTGGCATCTGCTGCCTTGGCATTCTTTCCCACCGACATGAGCCAAGTTCTGTCTGCAATGTAATGCCTTCCAACGACCGCCTTTGTCGCCCTGGCCATCTTTATCCCTGATACTCTCAGGCCGACACCCTCAAAACAGGCTATGACCTTTCCTACGATTCCCTTCTCCATGCCGTCCGGCTTTATTATCACGAGTGCACGCTCCATATGCTCACTTAATAGTACAGTTTATATGGTTCATTATGTCTATTTATAAATTACTATAACTGTGGTAAAATGATACGGCAGCCGATAATCGTGGTTATGGGCCATGTCGACCATGGCAAGACCTCCCTCCTTGACAAGATACGCAATACAACCATGACAAGCACTGAGGCAGGAGGCATAACGCAACACATAGGCGCAAGCGAAGTTCCTATAGATATCATACGTCAGGTATCTGGAAACCTGCTCAAGCGGTTCAATATCGAGATAACGATACCAGGCCTGCTCTTCATAGATACGCCTGGCCACGAGGCATTCACCAACCTGCGCAGGCGCGGAGGCTCAGTGGCAGATCTTGCAATACTGGTTGTAGACGTTTCAAAGAGCTTCGAGCCGCAGACCTACGAGGCATTGGAAATCCTGAAGGAGTTCAAGACGCCCTTCATAGTGGCAGCAAACAAAATTGATCTGATAAACGGCTGGAAGCCACAGAATACGTCCAGTTTCTCGGAGAGCCTTGGGAAGCAGCAGAGGCAGGTTGTCGATGAGGTAGAGGCAAGCATATACGGGCTGATAGGCAAGCTAAGTGAGAAAGGCTTTAATGCAGAGAGATTCGACAGGGTCAAGGATTTCCGGAAAGAGGTTGTCATAGTTCCTGTCAGCGCAAAGACAGGCGAAGGGATTGCAGAGCTTCTCGTGTACGCTGCAGGCCTCTCGCAGAGATTTCTTGAGATGAAGCTACAGGTCGAGGTGGGCGGCCCTGGCATTGGCAGTATTATAGAGAAAAAAGACGACAAAGGACTGGGCACAACTATAACCGTAATACTTTACAATGGAACCCTCCATGTCAATGAGAACATTGCTTTTGCGACCGCGACAGGCATAGGCACGGCTAAGATAAAAGCCCTTCTCAAGCCAAAAGGCTCGCATGACATCCGCGCTGCCTCGGGGAAGTTCGAGTATGAGGAAAGCATAAGTGCCGCTTCCGGCTTTAAGATAAGTGGAAACGGCCTAGAGGAAGCGATTCCCGGATCTCTCGTCGTCTCCACTGCCATGCCTGACTACGGCAAAGCCATAAGCTCGGAGATGCAGGAGTTATTTGCAACCGACAAGAGCGGTATAATACTCAAAACGGACACTATGGGAAGTCTCGAGGCGCTTTCACGCATGCTCCATTCCTCCGGCGTGAAAATAGGGAAGAAGGAGATAGGCAACGTAACCAAGCGCGACGTCTCCGCTGCCTTCGGGATGCGCGCAACAGACCCCATGGATTCTGTGGTCCTTGCATTCAACGTCAGCATAGAGGAAGACGCTAAGGCGGAGGCATATGCGACCGGAATAAAGGTAATAAATGGCAAGATAATCTACAAGCTCATAGAAGACTACAATGAATGGCTGGAATCGGAAAAGAAGAGGGAGCACGAAGCGACTGAGAGGAGCCTTGCCTTCCCTGGAAAGATAAAGACGCTTCCAAACTCCTGCTTCAGGGTCTCCCATCCTGCGGTCTTCGGAGTGGAGGTGCTCAAGGGGCGCATCAGGCCTGGCGTCCAGGTAATAAACGAGCGGGGCGAGATTCTTGGCAAGCTCAAGGAAATACAGGATAACGGGATAAGCATGCAGGAGGCAAAGCGGTCAGCAAATGTCGCAGTCTCGATGGAAGGGGTAACTTTCGGGAGACAGCTCAAGGAAAACGAGATACTCTACGTCTTCCTGAATGACGACGAAGAGCGCGTGCTCAGATACAAGTTATCCGAGATGCTGGACAATGACGAAAAGGACCTTCTTGACGAGTTGGACGCAGTAAAGGAAAAGCAGAGAAAAACCGCGTAGGCGTTCACGGGGCAGTGTACCTGGAAGTCCATGATGTCGTAAAAGTAACATTGGCAGGAATCCCGTTTGCTTTGTTTCCTGAATAGTCATTTGCATTGCCATTCAGGGGCCACCATCCGACTAGGTTGTTTAGGTCTATGGGCACGCCTCCAATTCCTTCCTGGTACAACGCATTTATTTCATTAGCTGAGAAGGTACTGTTGTATACCTGGACATCGGCAATCAATCCGTTGAAGCCGTTTATAGACTGGCCCCCTCCGTACGCTGAGCCGATATTTCCCCCGATGCCTAAATAGTCAACTGTGCCTGAAGGATAACTGCAGCCAACGTAAAAGTCAGTCCCCGAGCTGCTATAATGCTGTAGGACTCCATTCTGGTAGTAATAAAGGTTATAATTGGCGGCTCCGCCGGAGGTCCAAGTCGAACTGGCTATAAACGTCCAGCCGTTCGTCAGTGCGTTCTGCGCTGTGGGGAAGTATCCTGTCCAGTCACCCGAACCTCCGAAAGGAAGGCATATGTTCAATGATATCGGCTGACCGAGCTGAAGTTCCATGTTTGTTTCAGGAACGCCTTCAGTGTAAAGCGAAGCGCCATTTATCATGGACCTTGGATAAATCCAGGCAACTATGGTAAAATTCCTGTACTGTGAGCTACCAAGTCCCGTGCCATAACTGCTCTCCGCGGAAATAAGGCTGTTTGAGTTGAAGCTTGCGACGTACTGCGGGAGCTCGTTGTTGCAGGTACCCTCGAGGCTCTCGAAGGCAGTTGTTCCGGGGCCCTGCGGCCTGTATACCTGGCAGCTTCCAGGGCCTATCTTCGGCGCGAATGCCGAGGAGTTGAAGAAACCCAATTCAAACAAAGCCCCAAGTACCACTGCAATAATAAGTATGGCCCACCCATACGTCATCAGGTATTCCATTGCACTTTGGAGCTTGAATGCCGCCATGTAAATCGAGTATGTATAAAAAGGGAAGGTTTATACTTATAAGTATGGCGCTGAATCCTCAGTGTTTTTATGTGGCAGTATTAGAATAAGAATGCTGACCATGTTTGCG
>DAHXKV010000045.1 GCA_027366155.1 Microcaldota archaeon | reverse complement strand
TGTACTGTTGAATAAAGCCAAACCAGATAATACAGAGGAGGCATTATGGTCTAACATTTTTCCTGTTACAGAATTGCCTGATTATATCTATGCTGGCGTATCTACAATTACTAAGAGAGCAACGCCAGATATCCTCTTTTTTGTTATATTCTAATGTCTCCTCACCACAATTCGGGCAAGTTATAGTATCTCCGTCATTATACTCTTGTTTTTTAGGCTTAGGCATAAGACCACCACATATGATTAGATTTAACCAGAGGGGTCTAAAATACTTTTGGTTATTATCGAAATTTTCCTGCTCACAAATTACCTTGAATGCCCATATATTCGATTTATAAGTAACATTTATGAGCAAAGCTCCGTTCTTATCATCCAATAAGAATTTCTTTTTAGCACCTACCGAATAAGTTATCAAATCGAATAATTCATAGTGTATGACGCGGACCGCTCTCGCAGTAACACCCAACCCATTCTCCACTCCCAACATCAAACCTTCTGTGTTCGGGTTCCTTCTTCCTGTCATACAGCTCCCAGGCCATGGCAGTTGCAATACTGACATTGCCTTTGCACGTATCAAGGATCTTTCCTTCAATGTTAAATGTATTCAGTATGCTGTGTGTTTCAGCCTCCCTGCATACCAGGCTGATCCCTACTATATCGCAGATCGGTCCGAGGATATCGGAATTTCCCACAGCTGCGGCATAGGCGGACAGCTGCAGCTTGTAATAGAGAGGCATACCTCGGTAAGCAGTCTTTGGATACTTGTCATCTATTATGACGCCCTGGTTTTTACTCCCGGATGTTTTTCCAAGCATGTTCAACTGGTCTATCCTGCCTATAAGTTTAAGTTTTTTGTCGGTAAGAGGCAGCTCTCTCACATAAAACCTGACACCTTCCTTTATCTGCGAGATCACCTGCTCCTGGGTAATCTTAGGCAGGCCTTCCTCAAGTTTCTTATGCATGGCCTTGCCAATCAGCATGGGCTTCGTAACCTTCTGCTTCCCTTCCATTGCTTCCATGAATCTGGTCTCGCAGCTGCCAAGAAGGCTGACGCTGCTTATCGGAAGCAGGCTCCTGTGAAAAGTCTCACCTGTCATATAATTCACCAACAATCATTTTTTACTGCTCCTCCTTCTGACTATCCGTCTTGAAGTGTCGGCCCTGTGCCTGGAAGGACGGTCCCCTCATTCTGCTATCCTGCTGCCAAGGCTCTTCAGTCTCTCTTCATGTGCCTGTTCAACCATCGCAGTTGATATGTCCATGGCCGATCCGCAGCGGCTGCAGTAAGACGCCTCTGCAGTGTTTACCAGCTTGCATCGCGGGCACTCCCTGGCTGTGAGCTGCGGTCTTTCCTGTACTTCCCTGAACTCCACTCCGTTTGCCTTGGACAATGCATTATCTATATCCCTTCCGCTCAGATGCACGTATACGCTTGCCATTTTGCTGTCCCCTGTCCATCCGAAATAAGCTTTCAGCTGCTGCTCAGTCAGCCTGTTGGCATAAAATGAAGCGCGTGAATGCCTGAACAGATGCGGATAGATTCTCTTTTCAATGCCCACCCTGGCTGCTGCAACCCTGAGCAGCTTCCTTACCGCGCTCTCGTCTACCCTGACCTCGGTGTTGGACCAGCTGCCTATCGCCTTCCAGATAACCTCTTCAGGCTTCATATCGTCAACGGTATTCAGGTATGCGCCAAGGTACGGTGCGCTGAAGAATATAGGTATCTTCCTCATGCCTGTCTTTCCACTCACTATTATGTGTGCGGTCCTGCCTTTTATGTCAATATCCTTCTTTCTGAGGCCTATCAGCTCCCCAACGCGTATTCCGCTATCGTACAGCAGCGCAATGATCGCCTTGTCCCTGGGGTTCCTGGCTGCCTTTATTATCCTTATCACTTCATCCTCGGACAGTATGTCTTCGGGAAGGACCTTCTTGTTGAACGGAACAGTGGTCTTCACCCACGCAATCTGCTTCGGATAGTAATAATCCTCACCTACGAAGTGCTTGTAGAACGACTTCACCACCACCTTTATGTTCCTCTTGGTCTCGGTAGCGTAATCGGAACCTTCTATCCTTGCCATGGCTCTCTCCAGTTCCGTCCTGGTGGCGCTCTTCACATCCACATTCTTATCCATAGCATGCAGGAATTTCTCGAAGCAGTAGATGTGCTTCTGCAGAGTGCGCTGCTTGGATCCCTTTGCCTGCATGAAAGAAAGCATGTCCAGTGCGGCCTGCTTGTTCCCTTCGGTAAGCGTATCATCGTTTTTTATCCTATCGACGATAAAATCGGTGGTTCTTTTGCTGTAATCACTCATGATTGCATTTGCAGGCAAAAATATATAATACTTTACCTAAGTCCACATTGCTTAAAGTAAAGTGGACTCTGCGGGATTCGGACCCGCGACCTTCCGCTGTTTTGATGGAACTTTTTTAAAAGTCCCTTGCAAAGCGGACGCGCTACCACTGCGCCAAGAGCCCATGTTTCT
>DAHXKV010000037.1 GCA_027366155.1 Microcaldota archaeon | reverse complement strand
TTCGCCCTGGCCGCGCGTAGATCACAATGGCTTCGGGTCGTAATGAAGTGACTCAGACATTTTCATATCCTGCGCCTCGTTTCCTGCGCGCATTCGCTTTCGCTGCGCCTTTCGGCTTGCCACTCCACTACACTCCCTGGCTCTTGCTTCGAGAAGAAGGACAGGACACTGGTCCACGCGCTTCGCTAATGCCTTACAGCCTTCGCTTCTGCGCGCTTCTTTCCTTTCGCGCCCTGTCTTCTCGTAACCACCTAGTTTCAGATCTTTTCGCTCCCACACGCGTGGGTTCTTTTCAGCTTTCGCTCGCGCTACTTGTTCGCTATCGGTCTCCAATCAGTATTTAGGGTTGGGGTTTAATGCCCCCGTCTTCACTCAAGATACTCAGCCTGAGTTACTCATACACAACACAACTCGGCACGGTTCGCATACGAGGCTGTCACTCTCTATGGCCGCTCTTTCCAGAGCGTTCTGCTCCCGCACCAAGCCTAAAAGTTGCACCACATCTCCTGCCAATTGCTTAGTAGGATTCAGTTTGCCCTCTTCCGCGTTCATTCGCATTACTAGCGGAATCGCTCTCGCTTTCTTCTCCTGCGGGTACTAAGATATTTCAGTTCCCCGCGTATGCATGCGCCACTATTCATGGCGCAAAAGACTATCCCAGGTTCAGCGTTTGACGTGCAACTACCCTGGGCTTATCGCAGCTTGCCACGGTCTTTATAGCGATTGGAGCCAAGCCATCCCCTAGGTGGCTTAAAAAATCAATCAAGCTTGCTTCTACTCAAATCAATTGCCATTCGGCAATCTCACAAGGCTTCATGGCGCAGTTGCTCTATCCTAGCAGAAATGTTTTTCATCAAGCAAAAGAGGCTCTCGGAACACATTGCCTTTAAGAGCAAACGGTTGCCATGAAAGCACCACCCATTATATGTTGAAAAAGGTTTATATAGGTTGGGTAAGAGCATGAGAAGGAGATTATACAGTGGTCTATGGGCTTTCCAGGCAGAACCGGCGTTTACATGCGTGGCGGTGGGGATTGTGAGCACAGGCAGGCCTTGGCTGTTTATAAGCATTGATAAACGCCTTGGTGGAAGATGACGAGGGACTTTGAAAACGCATTTGGCAGGAGGTTTGCACAGGTTCCGCATTGTTCCCATCGGACAGGTTTGGCCTGGTAGGCGCATTTAAAGGATCCCTGAGGAGTCGTAGATGCCGCGGGCAGGTGCCCTGGCATTGAGGCTTACTCGCCCTCGTTTATGTTAGGTATTGGCGCTGCTGCCGCGGGCAGGCTTCCACTGCTGCTTCCTTCGGCTCTCCTCCGCGCATTGACGTATGCCGACATATCAACCACATTGTACGGCGTGGCCACCTCCCCAGGGTCGTCCATCGGGGTGGTCTCGTACATGGTTGCTTTCTTCAGCTCCAGCGCGGCGAGCATGAATTCGCCTATATGCACAGAGCGCTTCTCAAGAAAGCCGAAATACCTGTATATGTCCTTCTGGTTGTTGGCATTCATGAGCATGAGTATCATCTCCGTGTCTGATTCCGAATTGGAGAAAACATCGGAAAGGCGCCTTATCTTCTCGTTTTTGACGTCTATCGAGATGAAGCTTAGCTTGTTGCCGTAGGAGTTTGCTGTGCCTATTAGGCGACCCAGCATTGAAGGTATGCTTTCTGGCGAAGGCTCGCCCTTCTCCGTGATGCCCAGTTTTTCCATGAGCTCCGGAAATAGCGCGTCGCCGCGCAGCTTCTCGCTGGATGTGTTGTATAATGAGTAGAGCCTCGTGCTTGCCGCGTTTATCGCCATTGTGCTTCCTTTTCCCAGCTTCCTGGAGAACTTGAGATGCTCTTCTGCCTCCCTAAGCATCTGCTCGAGCTTCATTGCCTCGCCGAGCAGTATCTCTGAAGCTGACCTTGAGCCCTCCGGCCTGGCTGTCTTTCCGTCAGAATCGAGACCCCATCTTCCCACAAGCCTCTCTGCCTGTTCCTGCATGCCGTGGTACTGCAGGCGCATGTACTCCTCTTCTCCAAGTTTCCTTCTTTCTTGGTAATATTTCTTGAAGTATGTTGAGGCAATCTCTGCCGCTTCGGCATGCTTCTCTCCGAGGCTGAAGCTCAGCCTCAGCCTCACGAGCCTGTTCATCCTGAGGGCCTCCTTTGCGTAGAGGAGATTCTTCGCCTCTGCGGCGAGCGCTGCAGTGTCTATTGAATATAAAGAATCGAGGACCTTTGCCCGGAGGATGCTGTTGCTCTGGGAGGTCGAGAATATCCCCCTGTCGTGCTTCGGGTGCGTGGACCTTTCGTACTTTACTATTTTTTCAGAGAGTGAGTCCAGCCTTTTTGCGTTCTCCAGGTTTGAGGGATCCGAAAGGAGAGTGGTTGCCATCCTTACAAGGGAATCGCCTGTCCTGTCAAACGTGCCCTTTTCTCCTGAAGCCAGAAGGTTTCCGGCGTATTCCGAGCCTGCTTTCTTGAGGAGCAGCCCTATCTCATCGCACGTCCTGAACTCTCCGATGCCGTCTACCAGCCCCAGTATCCATTTCAGCGCTTCCGTCTTGTTTGCCTTTGAGCAGGTTTCGTCGACAAGTTTGCTGAATCTGCCTGTTATCGTGATGCGCATTACTGGGTTGGCCACCTCCTCGTTGATGGCGTTTGCGATGGCCCTCGTGAGACTCCTGGGGTCGCCTGTGTCAGACTTGTAAATCTCAGAAATACGCACCATTAGAGAGTGCCTTGAGGCAGGATCTGGGACCAATGCCGAGATGTCGCGGGCCTTCCAGATGAATTCTCTGTCCAGTACATCTTTTCCTTTTGAGACAAGCCCGTTGCTCTCCAGGATTGCGATGGACTCCTTGAGCTCCTTTCGCAGCGTGGCTAGCCTGTCATTGACCCTTATGCTGTAGTGCTCGTATTTTCCCT
Source organism: Microcaldota archaeon (assembly GCA_027366155.1). Lineage (GTDB taxonomy): Archaea > Micrarchaeota > Micrarchaeia > Micrarchaeales > CABMGC01 > JAJZIZ01. Next base: position 47 of record DAHXKV010000037.1, on the reverse strand, counting down.
CTAACACCCCAGCCCTGAGCCTTTCAGGAGCGCTGTCTATCATGCTG
>DAHXKV010000023.1 GCA_027366155.1 Microcaldota archaeon | reverse complement strand
GGATGCTGCGGTCCTGACGAGGTTTTCAGAGTCCTTGTCACCTCCGAATACCCTTCTTGAGTCTGCGAGGTGTTTGTCGTATGACGCCTTTGCCTCTTCGATGTTGCCGAACTCTTTCTCGTCTGCTGTCATGTCCAGTATGTCATCTGTTATCTGGAAGGCCTTTCCGGCGTCCCTTCCAATCCGTTCAAGGATCTCGCATACCTTCTTCGGCTGGTCGGCCACCACGGCGCCTATCTGCATTGGCCCGTAGACGGTGTAGCAGCTGGTCTTCTTCCCCACTATGTCAAAATACATATCCTCGCTGGCCTTGCCTATCTGCTTGATCTCTGTAGAAAACTTTATGTCGAGATATTGGCCTTCAACTGTCTCGTCCAGGATCGAATACATCCTATCGAAAAGCGCAGTTCCCTTCTTAAGGCCATTCGCCTTCGTATAGTCCATTATCATCCTCCACATGCGCATCTGCACGGCATCGCCGGCATTGAGCGCCTGCCAGTTCCCATAGATTCTGTGCAACGCGGGCTTGCCTCTTCTCATCTCGGAACCGTCTTCCAGGTCATCATGCATGAGCATCCAGTCTTCGGAAATCTGCATTATTGCAGCAGGAAGTACAAGTTCCTCCAGCGTCGCACCGAAAAGCTCTCCTGCAAGCATGAGCAGCCCGGGCCTCATGTATTTGCCCTGCCTCCTGGAGTACTCGCTGAGCATCTCCGAGTATTCGAGAGGTTCGCTTTTTGGAAGATACTCCAATATCTTTGCGTATACGGCTTCCTTGCGCGCAGCCACATACTCCTTGATATTCATCAAATCCATTATGGATCTGCAGAAAACATTAATAAGCAGAATGCCATGGGGTGCCAAATGTCCAACCCAAAGGCGAGTCAACTACAGGCTAACCAGAATCCATTTCTTCAGTCAATTATTTATAACAGAACCGCATAAAATTAAAATGCGCATTTCTGGCCAATAGGTGAGATAATTAATGGGCTTGGGCTTAGGCATCATACGGTACCATCAGGCACAACCGCCAGGCACACTCCACTTGATATGACAAAGGATGTATCTGCCTGCAACAGCATAATTTTCGATTTCTCTGGGGTAATAGGGCCTAAAATCAAGACTCTGGAATCGTGGCGCGGGATGGAGCGCAGGATGCTAGGGCTTGTATGGGATGAATTAAACCCGCCCCCTGAAGTGCGGCGTGAGAAGGTGCACGAAATGAAGAGCCGGCACAGGACAGACGCTCTGCACGCTGCAATAAAAAAGGAGCTTGACGAAAGGGGATCGAAGCTAGACCTTTATTCAATCCTTAAGGTCTTCTACCATGCCGAACGCCAAGCCCTTGAACGCGACTTTTCCAAGTGGAATATGCATGCAGATGCAATCAGGGCCCTGCGCAAATCAGGCTTCTCAATGGCAGTCATGTCAAACAGCATGCAGTGTTATGTGGAACACTTCCTTGCAGCAAGCGGCATTTCCGGCAATTTCAAGCATGTTATAACCCCCGAATCGATTGGCTGGGAGTCAAAGCCAGGCAAGGCTGCATACGAAAACGCCCTCAGGATCACTGGCTTCTCTCCTACTTCGACTATTTTCATAGATAACAAGCCAGAGAAAGAGTTCGGCAAGAAGAGGTACGGGGACCTTTATGAAGGCAAGCTTACTCTGATAATGCTGCATGCGTACAACGCAGCCAACAGGGCAGAGAGGGCAAGGATAGACAGGATATACAAAAAGGAGAGGAATTCGAAGACAAAGGCGGAGATAGACTTCCTGGCGTATGTGATTGAGAAGTACGGAAGCGTAGAGTATGCGCGCGCGGAAGCCTCGAGATACGGAAGAATGGCCCAGGAGACGCTGAGGGACAACCAGACTCTCTTCCCAGAAAATGAATATAAGGAAGTCTTCACATCGGCAGTTGAAAGCCTCTTTATAAGAAAAGTATAATGCCAAACAGCAACAAGCTTTTCCACCCGACGGGCAGTATTTCTTGTCGTGGACAGGCTTAGCTTCCGAGTTCGGAATGGGTTCGGGCGTTTCACTGTCCCTATGGCCGTTTGACAAACTTATTTATCCAATAAAGTATATAAATCTTGGGCTTGGCCCGGCTTTGTGTAAAAAGGAGATGAAATAAGCCAACTTCTTGCATAGACTCAATACTTTTTACACGTCTATCCCCTGATTCCTTATTTCGTTATTCGCGATACAATATTGTGGCAGAGTATCTTCAAAGGCGATTCGTTAATCTGGGCTGCCCCCGGCCTGCTTTTCAGAGTATCGTTGAACTTTGCCTTTATCATGAAGTTGGTTATTTCAACGTTAGACCGCTTATGAAAATGCTGTGCAAATTCCTCTTAGTTTAGCTGGAAGTAATGGAACATTTGCCCCCATATCTTCATTCAGTGCAGTTATAACTTTCTGCCATGAGGCTTGCGTAAGTAGGAGTTCCAGAAGAGCACTCCGCAGATGGTCTTGCCATCCATTATGCGGTTTGAGCGTATCATCTGCATGGCTTTTGCACTGGAGATCCTGAGTACGGATATCTCTTCGTCCTTGTCGAAAGATGTTTCTCCTTCCGAGAGGCGTTCGGCAAGATAGACGTGCAGCGTCTGCGTTATGCTGCCTGGGGCCTCGTAGAACCGGAACATAAAGCTGAGCTTCCCAGCAACATATCCCGTTTCCTCAGAGAGCTCCCGCCTTGCGGCATGGCGTGGCGCCTCGCCTTTGTCTATCCTGCCGGCAGGTATTTCGTATATGTACCTGTCAAGCGTATGCCTGTACTGTCTCTCAAGCAGCATGCTTCCGTCTTCAAAGACAGGAAGGATTGCAACGCCGTCGGATGATACCATCCTCGCAAACCTGGTTCCTGTGTCCTTAAGCCTCCATTCCTCTATGGAGAAGACAGACCCCCTGTA
>DAHXKV010000026.1 GCA_027366155.1 Microcaldota archaeon | reverse complement strand
GGTAGTTATCGTAGTTTGTCTTGAGCAGTGAAGTTATGGTATGCCATAGAATGGACTTCCCCTTATATTTGATGCTGAGCCCGTTGTAGTTGGTAATAACCACAGCGACGTTTGGTTCGGAATTTTTATCCATATTGTCCCTGTTTAGACTTTTTGCCGGAGGTTAGCGCGCAGAAAAGACTTTTTGTCGATAGCTTTGATTAGAGATAGAGGGATACAATTTAAGAATCTTGCGATTTGGGATTCTGTCGGATTGCCCCATAATACGAGTTATGGCTATTGTCAAATAAAAAGAAGCACTTCAGATGCCTTCTTCATAAGGTCTAACATTTTCCCCCTATGAGTTCTCACAGTAATACTCAATCAATCTACTTTTTCGTAGGCGTTTCCTTTATTACAGAATGTATTCTTACAAAATTGTAGTAAACAAGCAATAATTAAAGTGGTATAGTTCCCTTATGCAAACTCTTTAGTCCTCCCTCCCCTCTCTGTCAGGTCTTACTCGTTATAAAGCTCTCCGATCTATCTGCAGTGTTGTTATGTTTCTTGTCCTCGGGGTTCTTGCATCTGCGAGTATGATGATAATGCCATCAGATTCCAAATAATTCCTTCAGCGCTACGGGATATTGAGACCTAGGCTAATACGACCTATGGGTTTTATGATTTTCCGATGAGGAATCGAATGGCGGATGTCAGGGATTTCTTTGTTCTGTACTCGTAAACCATTGCAGAACGCAATATTTATTAGACTCTTACATGGAAATACAATCGTATAACGACATTATGAGGAATTGTACATGAGAACAAAACCAAAACAAGAGAAATTAAGCGTTTATAAAATAGCTCATGCTTACATCAAGCCATTAGGGCTTAATAGGTTCGGATATATGCATGTGATGAGGAAAATTGCAGTAGGTATGTCAAACAAGAAGCCAATTTCAATAAACAATGAATACTATCTCTATACTGATGACTACGACAGCCTTGATCTTCTCACTGGAAGGAGATTTGAGAGAAAAGAATTCGATTTATTCAAGAAAGCAATAAAACCAAATATGATTGGATTAGACATAGGGGCAAATATAGGCTATTATTCAGTACTCTTTGCTAAGCATTCAAAGAGGGTTCATTGTTTTGAAATCCAAAAGGCAAACTATGAACTACTTAATAAAAACATCTCTCTGAATAAACTACAAGATAAGGCAATCTTAGTACATAAGGCAGTATCAGATAAGAATGGGAAAACAAAAATATATACGGGAGATATGAACAACTTTGCAAATTTATCAAAGGATAATCTCCATGCACATTCTCTATTCTCAAAAAAATATGCAGTTGAAGAAGTGGAAACAATAACAATAGATAAATACTTTAAAGATTTACCATCACCAGATTATGCAAAGATAGACGTAGATGGTCATGAATTAGAGGTAGTAAGGGGTGGATTAAAGACATTGAGGAAAGCAAAGTTTATTATGATAGAAATTAATTTGAAAGATCAGAAAAGGGAGGAGATACTTAAGCTCTTTAAAAAGATGGGATTCAAAATGAAGTTAATAGATGGTATAAATTATTGGTTTCATAAATGACGTTGGTTAGGATTTTTGCGTTTACACCGTTCCTTCTTAAGGCGGGCATATATTACTTTTTATAGGTTTATGCAGGATAGAGTAAACCGTTGGAGATAATATGCTGGCAGAATCTAGTGCGTCCGGAGACCCAAAAAGAAGAACAACGATTGAAAAGGTTAAGGTCTTGCCGTTTTATGCTATAATTATAGGAAGATGGCCTTATGACAGCATTATCTCTCCGTTGGCAATCAGGAGTCTTAGAAGCAGTTATGAAAAAAAGAAACCAAAAACAATACCTGAACTTGTAGACTTTTGTATGAAATTCGATTATGTTGGGGTGAATTGCAGGCCTTTCCAGGTCAGATCCGAAATAATAAGGCTTCTTGAGATCGTGAAGGCCAAGAAACCTAAGGTGATACTCGAGATTGGCACCGCGAAGGGTGGCACACTTTTCCTTTTTTCAAAAATAGCTCCAGAAGGCGCAAGAATTCTGAGTCTTGACCTTCCGGGGCTTGCAGGCGAGTCATTCTTTAGAAGGTGGAGAGCCAGTTTTTTTAGAAGCTTTGGAGAGCAGAAGACAAAGATTATCCTTTACTGGTTGGATTCGCACAGTAGGAGGTCTTTCGGGAAGATAAAACGTGCGCTTGGCGGGGAAGCGCTGGATGTCCTTTTCATAGACGGCGACCACAGCTACGAAGGCGCAAAGAGGGATTTTGAGATGTATTCCGGGTTGGTAAAGCATGGGGGTATTGTGGCAATGCATGACATAGTTAAGCATCCTCCGGAAGCAAAGTGCGATGTTGACATTTTTTTCCATGAGCTGGAGAAAAAATACAAGACCGAGAGGATCGTCGAAGACGAGAATCAGGGCTGGGGAGGGATAGGTATAGTCAGGATGCCATAAGGGCCTTGGCGGAGAGCTTATTCGCGCCCAAGCCCTGGAAATAGCTTATCCTTTGCCGAGACTACCGGATTGGCAACCTTCCATGGTATTTTCAGCTTTGGATCATTCCAGATTATGCCTGACTCGTGCTCCCTTGAATACTCTCCGGATATTTTATACAGAACAGTCGAGTCTTCCAGGGCCTGGAAGCCGTGTGCAAAGCCCTTTGGGACAAAAAGGGAGAGCCCGTTGCTCTCGTTGAGCTCTGTGCCTATCCACTTGCCAAATGTCGCGGAGCCCTCCCTTATGTCAACCGCAACATCGAATATGCGGCCCGAAAGCACGCTTACCAGTTTTGCCTGCTCATGTGGCTTTCGCTGGAAGTGGAGCCCTCGGATAACCCCCTTTTTTGACCATGTGGCGAGATCCTTCGTGAACTCCTCGGTTATGCCGGCGCTTTCGAATGCCGGCTTGTCGTACCGCTCCGAAAGGCTGCCGCGCACGTCGAAATGCTTTTCAGGGCCTACGAGAATAAGCCCTTTCAGACCGAGCTCCTTGAATGTGAACATAACATCACTTCCCATTATGCCTTGCTTCCTTCGCGATGAGGTTGGCCTTATGCAGCGACTCGAATGTCCCGGCGTCGGTCCATTCCCCCAGTATTACGGAGTAGTCAAGTTTTCCCTCTGTGAGATAGGCATTGTTGACATCAGTAAGCTCTAATTCCCCGCGGGCGGAAGGGCGAAGTGCCTTTATCTTTCGGAAAACCTTGGAATCGTATAGGTAAAGCCCGGTGACAGCGTAATTTGAGCCCGGATGCGTTGGTTTCTCTGTTATCCCGAGTAGTTTACCCCCGTTTCCAATTGTGGGAACCCCGAATCTTCGAGGGTCGTCAACCTCCTTCAGGAAGATAACCGCTCCGTCAGGATTCGATGCAAACGCTGCGACCCTCTCGCGGATCCGCGCTTCTTCTTCCTTTTCGAGCATGAAGACATTGTCGCCCAGGATTACCATTATGCTGTCTTCTCCAATGATGCTCTCGGTTACTCCAAGCGCATGCGCTATCCCGAGAGGGCTTTCCTGCACCTTGTAAGTCAGGCTGACGCCGAAGGCGCTTCCGTCGCCGAGGAGATCTGCAAAGTCCCCTGCGAACTCCTTGCCGGTGGTTAGTATTATCTCTTTTATCCCCATGCTCTTAAGGAATTCCAGCGGGTAGAAGATCATGGGCTTGTCGTATATCGGCAGCAGGTGCTTGTTTGTCACATTGGTGAGAGGCCTGAGCCTTGAGCCTGTGCCGCCTGCGAGTATTATCCCCTTCATTGCATCAGGACAGTATTGCCAAAGAACATATAAATATCTTACAGTCTAATGGTCTTACCATGGAGAGGTTGCTCATAATCGGCAGCTCCGGCCTGCTGGGAAGTAGGATGGCGGAGCTTGCGCGGGGCAGGTTCGAGGTATTCGGAACCTACGGCAGCCATCCTTCTGGGCTGGAAAGGGAGCAGAGGCTTGATGCACGCGAGAGGGAGAAGGCATTTTCATTGATAGAGAAGGCAAAGCCCAGCTTTGTTGTGGATACCCATTCCCTGACAAACCTTGACTACTGCGAGACACACCACGAAGAGGCATGGGGAGTGAATGTTGAGGGAGCTAAGAACATCGCAGAAGCGTGCAAGCGCTTTGGCTCGAAGTATGTTTTTATCTCGACTGACAACGTGTTTGACGGGAAGAAGCTCAGGTACATAGAGAAGGACATGCCGCATCCGCTGAATTACTATGCCAGGACCAAGCTGGTCATGGAGCATGCGCTCTCGGCGCTTGATGTCAACTATCTGGTGGTGAGGACTGCGGTTCTTTACGGCACTGGAGGCTCCGGGAAAGTCAGCTTTCCGACCTGGCTCGCATCAAAGCTCAGGAAGGGGGAGGAGGTCAGGATTGTGACCGACCAGAAAAACAACCCGACGCTCACTGACAGTCTTGCCGAATTCATATTCAGGCTCTGCCAGAAGGATGAGACAGGGGTCTTTCACGTTGCAGGGAGCGAGTGCCTTAGCAGGTATGAGTTCTCGGTAAGGATAGCCAAGGCACTGAGCCTGGACAAAAGCCTCATAAGGCAGGTGACGAGCCCTGAGCTCAACCAGATAGCCCCGAGGCCCAGCATGGTAAACATCGCAAGCGACAAGGCAGAGAGGGCTACAGGGCTCAAGGCAATCGGCGTTGATGAGGGCCTGGCCATATTCAGGAGGCAGTTAGTGATTAAATGAGGCTGCTGGTAACTGGAGGGTGCGGCTTCATCGGCTCGAACTTCATATCCCATTGGCTCTCCGGGCATCCGGGATCCGAGATAGTCAACCTGGACCTGATGACATATGCGGCAGACATGCGTAACCTCGAGGAGGCGGAAGGCAGAGGCTGCGAGACGGTAGTGGGAGACATTGCTGACCGGGATCTTGTTTCAAGGATAGTAAGGGACGTTGACGCCGTTGTCAATTTTGCCGCTGAGACGCACGTGGACAGCTCGATTATGGACTCTGCACAGTTCGTCCATTCCAACGTCATCGGCGTACACTCGATACTTGAGGCGTGCAGGAAGCATGAAAAGAGGCTGCACCATGTCTCTACCGATGAAGTATATGGTTCGCTTGGACCAGGAGAAGGCAGATTCACCGAGAATTCAAGGTATGCGCCGATGAATCCCTACTCCGCGACAAAGGCGTCAGGAGACCACCTGGTCAGGGCATATTTCAACACCTACGGAATAAAGGCAACCATCTCAAACTGCGGCAACAACTACGGCCCGAGGCAGCACGCGGAGAAGCTAGTCCCGAAGACCATAACCAATGCAATGCTGGGCAGGAAGATCCCTGTTTACGGCTCGGGAAGGCAGATACGGGATTGGATACATGTTTGGGATCATTGCTCCGCAATAGAAGCCATACTGGAGAAGGGAAGGCTTGGGGAGACCTATCTGGTAGGGGCATCTAACGAGATGGAAAACATCAACGTAATAAAATCAATACTGAGAACAATGGGAAAGCAGGATTCTCTGATCGAGCATGTTGCTGACAGGCCGGGGCATGATGCCAGGTATGCTCTTGACCCTTCGAAGCTTGTTAAGGAGACAGGATGGATATGCAGGTATGGCTTCGAAGAGGGCATGAAGGCGACAGTAGACTGGTACCTGAAGAGAATTGGGTCTTGAATGGAAGGCAATTTTCAGAGATGCAGGGTGTGCGGAAGCTCGAGGCTAGTCAGGGCTTTGGACCTTGGAAGGATGCCAAGCGCAAACAGCCTGGTATCCAGAGAGGGGCTGGGTTTGGTGAAGAGCTACCCTCTTGTTTATTACTGGTGCGGCGAATGCACCTTTTTCCAGCAGCTCGAGCTGATTGGAAAGGAGGACCTTTTTGGGGGCAGCTATGTGTATGCCACAGGGGCCAGCCGGCCCACAATAGACCATTTCACAAGGTTTGCAGAGGGTATCGGAAGGAGGGTCGGAAAAAAGGATTTTGCAGTTGTTGTTGCATCGAACGACGGAACCGAGCTTGCTGCGCTTAGAGAGAGCGGGGGGTTCGCAAGGGTGTTGGGAGTCGAACCTGCCAAGAACCTGGCTGAAGAGGCAAACAGGAAAGGGCTCCGGACAATAAACGGCTTCTTCTCGGAGAAAGATGCGGCGGTTTTGCTGAAGGAGTTCGGCCCTGCAGACCTGGTGGTTGCAAACAATGTCATGGCACACATACCTGACCCGAAGGATTTCCTAATGGGATTGCGGAGGATGGCAGGGGAGGAGGGGATAATATCGGTAGAGGCCCATTGGCTTGCCTCGTTCATAAAGCAGCTCCAGATAGACACACTTTACGGGGAGCATTATTATGTGTGGAGCGTTGGCGCAATGAAAAAGATTGCTGAGGACTGCGGGCTTGTCTTGGCCGATGTGGAGTTCCTCGAGGGCAGGCACGGAGGATCGGTAAGATTCATCCTGAAGAGAAAGGGCAAGGAGATGGAATCGGTTGCAATGATGGTCGCGGAGGAGGAAGCGGCAGGAGTGCGTGATGAAGAGGTCATAAGAAGCCTGCAGGGCAAGGCGGAGGAGAAGAGGGACAGGTTTGCAGGGCTTGTAAAAAAGCTTTGCGCCGAGGGAAAAAACGTCTCAGTATGGACAGTTCCTGCGAAGATAGTGACTCTTCTCAATTTTTCAGGGCTTACTTCGGATGAAATAAGGTGCGCTTATGACAACACCCCGTTTAAGATAGGCAAGTACATACCAAAGGCAGGGATTAGGATAAAGGACGAGAAGGAGATAGAGGGCGACATGCCTGATTTCCTGGTGGTGGGCGCATGGAATTACATAGGCTTCGGGAAGGAGAAGTTAAGATGGTACCTTGAGAAGGGTGGAAGGTTCATCAATCCGCTTACGATGGAGATCATAGGCACAGACTGAATGGCAGATTACTGGGTGGGCATTTTATCCGCTTCCGGAGAGGAATTTTAGCAGCGCCACGAAGGAGGGCTTGGGGGCCAGCGTGGTTGCATTGAGCAGGCCGAAGTCTATCTCATAGGGAGGGTGTACGTAGCCCTCCAGGTTGAACCAGAAGACTGCCTTTACATAAGGTTTTGAGAGGAAGAGTGAGTAAGACTGCTGGAGGAATAGGGCCTGCCGTGCCTCCGAATCATTGAGCGCCACAGGCACTCCTGCGCCGTTGTTCGAGGGAATTCCCACCTCAGTTATCCAGATAGGTTTCCCGGTAAGGTTCTCGTATGCAGATAGTGCTTCGGAGAAGATGCTGCCCATCGTCTGGTTTGCGCCGCTTGGAATGTCCGACATTATGTAGGTGAAGGAGGTGTACGCATGCAGGGAGATCGCATCGCAATAGCTCGAGGCGCCGTAGCTCCAGACCTGCTCGGCCCAGAGGTAGTCGTAGTAGCTGGGAGACTGGCCTCCCGCATAGATGTTGTCGCCTCAGAGGCAGACCACTGTGTCGGACTGGTTGTAGGCCTTTATTATCCTGTAGGCGCTCTTGAGCATCAGGAAGTAGTTGTAGGTGCCATTGAGGAAGCCACCTTGGAACTGGGATATCTGCGGCTCGTTCCAGATCTCCCACGAATGGACTTCCGGATACTCGGTTAGTGCAGTTTCTACGCTCGCGTTCCATGAGTTTAGGGTCCAGTTGCAGTTTGAGGCGCAGCCTGATGGCCCGGGATTGGCCCCAAGCGTTTGATAGTCAATGATTCCCAGATAGCGTCCGCCTTCGGCACTCACGTTGGCGATCATGCTCTCCTGCGCAGGCGTGTTCGTTATGTCTGTCCGGAAGTAGTCAAGCCCGTGGGAGATTGCATACCTTATCGCGCTGGCGTTTTCAGTAGAAT
>DAHXKV010000016.1 GCA_027366155.1 Microcaldota archaeon | reverse complement strand
AAACATGAGCCCGCTGGGTTACGCGTTTGCCGCTTACCTTTATTCGAATTACAGCATTGGGCAGCTGGGCCTGCCCGGCCCGTCAGCGTCTTCCGCATTTCTTTACCCCACGTTTTTAGCGCTGAGGTTCAGCGCTGAGGCGGCAACATTGGTTATTGAGGGGCTTACGTATCCGCTAAACCACAAGGAAAACGCCCTTCCCTTTCGATACTCAGCACCTGCATATGATATGTTTGCAATGTCAGAGCGAGTGAGGTTAAGTATGGGGTAAAGAAATGCGGAAGACGCTGACGGGCCGGGCAGGCCCAGCTGCCCAATGCTGTAATTCGAATAAAGGTAAGCGGCAAACGCGTAACCCAGCGGGCTCATGTTTGCGGCATAGATGTAGTCGCTGCCTCCCGGAAGCAGCGAGGCAGGGTCGGCAGGCACTACAGGCAGTACAGTGTAAGACACTTCTGCTCTTGCGCTGTTCCTGTTCGCAAGCGCATAAAGCCCGGCAGGATCCCCGACTACCGTAAAGTTGTAGATGCCGGCGTCGCCGAACGTGTGCGTGTATGTGAGTCTGGCCTCTTTTCCCGCAGCGAGGCTTATGTTATATATGTTGCTCAGATTGCCGTTTACCATAACGCCAAGGTCAAAATCACTGAATGCAGAGCCGTTGTTCATCACGTATATTGTCATGTTCGCTTTCTGGTAGATGTATGTGCTCTCATTTCTAGGTCCCGCAAATGAGATGCCCACGTCAATCCTCTGGCTGTAATAGTACCTTATGTAAACTGCGATAAGCAGAATCACGGCTATTGCGGCTATCCAATAATAAATTTCTCCTTTTGCCAACGAATCACTATCTAAGCGCATCCTTGCCTTTTATCTCCTTGACTATGTCTCCTATCTTGCCGGATACCTCCTTGTAAAAACCCTCGAACATGTTCATGCTCCAGTTGTGTGCATCAAAGCGGTCTCCAGCCTGAGGCGGCGAGAAGTAAAACTTGCCATTCGCGTTTTCGACAAAGCCCATCCTCTTCATCCGCAGGAGATGGTACCTGAGCGTTTTCTCATTTATCGGCTCCCAGTTCCTCGAAATGTAGCCAGAAAGCTCCTTGGCTGTCGGATCCTGCTTGTTTACGAATTGGTAATAAACCATCGCGTCAAGCACCGCCAGCGAGCCGAGCCTGGATTCTCCCGGATTTATTATCCCCAGGGAAAGCGCCAGCCATCTTATCGCGGAGCGCCTGGTCTCGCGCGCCTCGACGCTCAGTCTCAGGTTTCTTATTTTAAGTTCCTTGTCGATAAGCGAAGCTTCACTTAATTCCAAGCAATCAGAGAGATATGCTCACAATAACTATTAAAATGTAGCAGAGTTTTCATAGGCTAAGCAGACCCTCCATCTATCCGCCGCTTCCCTCCGCGCCTTGGCTGCCTTTTGGTCCTTGCCCCCGCAAACAATATGCCGAGATCCTCCCCCGCCTCGCTCTCCATCCATGCCTTTATGTAAAGGGCGATGTTTCTCAGAGGTTTTGTATACCTGTCAGTGAAGCCGTAGGCGCCGTTCTCGTGCCTTAGAAGGCCCACCGAAACGCCATAATCCAGATACCTCTTCCATGTAGCGACCGGGAGCTCGTTCCCGCAGTCCTTCAGGCGCAACTCCCCTGCTTTTTTCACTGCCTGCAGTGCCACGGCGAACCTATATGCTCGCGTCTCGTTGTCGAAATATATCTGCGAAACCTCCTTTATGCTGGGGCTCCGCAGCTTCTCTCTGAGCGGCGCATCCTCAAATTCCCAATACTTTATTGACATGCTCTCACAATAAGCTGGCATAAAAGCGATTTATCCCTTTCGCTTGCGCCGTGCGAAAGATGCGTCAGGCGGCCAATCAGAAAGCTTTATATATGTTAATACGCCATAAACTCGTGAAACTGACATTGAGAATCATCCTTCTCTTTTTGTTTAGTTTTCATCCTACTTAGGTGAATTTAATGGCAGACAAACCGCACATGAACCTGATCTTTATAGGCCACATAGACCATGGGAAGTCGACAACAGTCGGCAGGCTTCTCTATGATACGAAGGCAGTCACAGAGCAGGACATGAAGAAGATAAAGGAAGAAGTTACGAAATACAACCGGGCAACATTCGAATTCGCATTCGTAATGGACCAGCTCAAGGAGGAGAGGGAACGCGGAATAACAATAGACATAATGCACAGGGACTTCCAGACTCCTAAGTACTACTTTACCATAATAGACGCGCCTGGACACAGGGACTTCGTAAAGAACATGATAACCGGGGCAAGCCAGGCAGACGCCGCAGTGCTTGTAGTCTCAACGCCAGACGGCGTGCAGTCCCAGACGAGGGAGCATGCATATCTTGCAAAGGTTCTCGGGATAAGCCAGATAATCGTTGGCCTCAACAAGATAGACGCTGCAGGCTACAGCAAGGAAAAGTACGAGGAAGCGAAAACAAAGGTAAGCGAGCTACTCAAGTCTGTGGGCTATGATGTTTCTAAGATACAGTTCGTTCCGTACTCAGGTCTCGAAGGAGTCAACGTCTCAAGCAAGTCCGACAAGCTTTCATGGTACAACGGCCCAACGCTGCTCGAAGCCATAGACACATTCCAGGTGCCCAAGAAGCCCACTGACAAGCCTCTCAGGCTTCCGATACAGGACGTATACAGCATATCTGGATTCGGGACAGTTCCTGTAGGCCGCGTAGAAACTGGAATAATGAAGCCAGGAGACCAAGTAGTGATAATGCCTTCTGGCGTAAAGACTGAAGTGAAAAGCATAGAAATGCACCACAAGCAGCTCGCGCAGGCCGAGCCAGGAGACAACGTAGGATTCAACGTGAAGGGGGTGGACAAGAAGGACATGAAGCGCGGAGACGTGGTAGGTCCTGCATCGAGCCCTCCTACAGTCGCGCAGGAGTTCCTTGCACAGATAGTCGTAATAAACCACCCGCAGGCTATTGCCCCTGGATACACTCCTGTCTTCCACATACACACCGCACAGATAGCAGCAACAATAACTGAGATAGTCGAACAGAAGGATCCAAAAACAGGCAACACCCTGAAGAAGAATCCCGAGTTCATAAAGAACGGAGACATAGCAATAGTCAAAGTGAAGCCTACAAAGTCCGTCGTCATAGAGAAATACGGCGACTTCCCACAGCTCGGAAGGTTTGCAATAAGGGACATGGGGCAGACTGTCGCTGCAGGAGTAGTGCTTGAAGTAACCAAGAAGGCCTAGATTGAATGCCAAAGGCCACAATAAAATTGGTAAGCAGGCAGGGCACCGCTGCAAGGAACATAGCGATGCAGATAGTCGAGATTGCAAAGGCCGCAGGCATCAAGGTTGTCGGGCCTGTTCCTCTTCCCACGAGAAAGATAAAGGTCACCACCAGGAAGACGCCTTGCGGTGACGGCTCAAAGACATACGAGACCTGGCAGATGCGCGTGCACAAATGGATGGTTTCCATAGACGGAAGCGACCAGGCGCTCCGGCAGGTAATGCGCATACCGGTCCCTGACACAGTACAGATAGAAATGGTCCTAAGCTAATTTGCCGTCTTGCATGCTCACAGCTCCTTTATCGAAGAATCCTCCCTCCTGTGCTCAAATGCAAGCAGGGCTTTTTTTGCAGCGCGCAGCGAGAGCGTGGCGCAAGACATTCTCACCGGCCCAGGATTCACCATAATCAGCCCGACAAGATCCTCCTTGCCGAACTTCAGGAGATCTTCAACATTCTTGCCTTTGGCAAACTCGCAGAGCATCTCTGCTGTGCCCATCGATATTATGCATCCCGAGCCCTCGAATGACATCTCGCTTATCTTGCCTCCGTCTATTTTTACGTATGCTCTCAGCCTGTCCCCGCACGATGCGTTTTCCTCCTCTACTGATGCATCAGCGCCCTCTATGCGAAGCCTGTGCCTCGGATGCTCGTATGCGAATATGAGTGCCTCTGCGTAGATATCAAGCCCTGGCAAAAACATACCTGGTTTATATTTATCCATTAAGAGATTTAATACCATACTCGGTGAGCCCTATATACGTAATAGCAGACACAAGTTCTATCCTATATGCGATGTCGCAGAGGAAAGACCTATTCGCGATCATAGCCGAAGAGCTTCCAGGCGCCACCATCCTGATATCAAGGGGGGTTATAACCGAGCTTGAGAAGCTTTCTAAGTCTAAAAGGAAGAACTCGCGCGATGCCAAGGCCTCGCTGCAGGCGCTTGCCTCGGCCTCTCCCGAAATAGCCGAAGATTACTCCTATGTGGATGAATGGATAGCCTCAGAGTCTGCAAAGAGGGAATGCATGGTGATAACCAACGATGCGGCCCTCAAGCGGCGCCTCAGGCGCTCCGGCGCACGCACGCTCTCGGTTGCGTTTGGCGGCAGGCTAAGGTAAGCCTTAATAAAGTTGCCTAGTATATTATAAGACAACAAATGCCTGAGGTAGTCCTATGTTTTATGTTCACACGATAAAAGACTCCATAAGCATACCCCCGTCACACTTCGGAGAGGATCTTTCAGTTGCAGCACAGACAATTCTGAGGAAGAAGCACGAAAGACTGATGGAAAAGGATATGGGAATAATCCTTTCGGTTTACAACGTCAGGGATATAAGTGACGGTTTTATAATGCCTGGAGATCCCTCGACGCATCATGATGTCACGTTCGACATGCTCTCGTTCAGCCTTGACGTGGGCGAGGTTCTTCCCGGAGAGGTCTCCGAGCTGGTTGATTTCGGATGCTTCGTGCGCCTCGGCCCGATAGACGGCCTAGTCCATCTCTCTCAGATAACCAACGATTTCATAACGCACGACAGGAAAGCAGGAAACTTTGTGCTTAGGAACAGCGGCAGAACCATAAAGAAAGGCGACATGGTCTACGTCAGAGTGTCTACCATAAGCCTGAAGAGCAACATAAA
>DAHXKV010000005.1 GCA_027366155.1 Microcaldota archaeon | reverse complement strand
AGGAGTGAGTGAGAAGGCCTGAACATGAGAAAAACTGGGTTCCCGGAACCGATGGTTTCCGCATACATACTTGATGACGAAGGCAGGCTGCTTCTAGCAAAGCCGCTGAAAGGCAGCCCGCACAGGCTCTCGGTACCGAGTGCACACGTCGAGCTAGGGGAGAGCGCCACCGAGGCCCTGAAACGGACAGTATACGAATCCACGGGCATGCGCGTCAGAGCCACCAGGCTCCTGGCCGTGCATGAGGACATCTTCCCGGAAGGGTACAGGGGCAAACGGCACTTCATACTCCTAGAATTTCTCTGCAGGCCCTCAGGGGGCAGCCCGCGCAATCCCGGAAAGTCGGTATGGATCAAGCCCGCCGAGGCGCTCAGGCAGAAGGGGATAGGCGCGACAAAGCAGACCCTCAAGCTGCTCTCCATGGACGGCTACGAGCCCCGCATCCCCTTGGAACTTGAACGCAGGATCTTGAAAAGATGAAATTATGCTGAACCAAAGCGAGCTTAACATAGGTACCCTTGGCCACGTGGACCATGGCAAGACGACCCTTGCATATGCCATATCCCACGTCTGGACTGACGTGCACAGCGAGAGCAAGAAGAGGAGCATGACCATAAAGCTCGGCTATTCAGACACAGTGATAAGAAAATGCGAGGAGAACGGCAAAGCCACCTACACGGTGGACGAGAAGTGCAGTGACGGAAAGCAGTCTCTGCCATTCAGGAGGATCTCCCTCCTAGACGCACCAGGGCACGAAACGCTCATGGCCACCGCCATAGCTGGCTCTAGCATAATAGACAGCGCTCTCTTTGTCATCTCCTCAACGGAGCCTGTGCCTATGCCGCAGACACGCGAGCATCTAATGATAATAAACGCCCTCGGGATACGGAAAGTCATAGTCGTGCAGACTAAAATAGACGTCGTAGGCAAGGAAAAGGCCAAGAAAAGCTACGAGCAGATAAAGGCATTCCTCAAGGGCAGCGTGATAGAATCTGCGCCAGTGATACCCGTAATGGCCAACAAGGGCATAAACATAGACGCACTCCTCGAAGAGATAGCAAAGATAGAGGTCCCGCACCGCGACATTGAGTCAGACCCGATGATGTACGTGGCAAGGTCTTTCGACATCAACAAGCCTGGCACCCCGATAAAGGAGCTTCTCGGCGGCGTTATAGGGGGTTCCATAGTAAGGGGAAAGTTCAAAGTCGGCGACGAGATAGAGATAAGGCCAGGGATGAAGTCATCGAAGGACAAGCAGCGCAAGGAAACCTACGAGCCCATAATAACCCGGATAACAAGCCTCGGCGCCTCAAACCAGAAGCTCGACTCGGCCATAGCCGGCGGGCTTATTGCGGTAGGCACTGAGGCAGACCCCGCACTCACAAAGGCTGACGGGCTGGTTGGGCAGATAGCAGGAAAGGCAGGCAAGCTCCCTCCTATCTCCACCGAGATAACGATAGAGTATCACAACCTCGAGCGAACCGACATACCAAAGCAGGCCTTCAAGCCAAGCGAGCCCCTGATCCTCGGCGTGGGCACAGGTACCTCTGTGGGATACATCAAATCAATGAAGAAGAACAGGCTGGAGCTGCTTCTCAGCCATCCCGCCTGCATAGACCCGAAATCGAAGATAGCTGTGATGCGCAACTTCAGCCAGAGGTGGAGGCTCTCGGGCTATGGCACAGTCTTTCAGTAAGTCTGTTATTTGCTTATGCATTTTTCTATTTCCCGCCCAAGCTTCTCTCTGCCTTCCTTGCTGCCTATCCTGAACGTTCTCATGTCTATCTGAAACCCCGCAGCGCGCGGATGGCCTCCTCCTCCAAACATCCCGGCGAGCTTCGCGCAGTCTACTGCTCCCTTGCTCCTGAGGTGCGCCTTTCCTGAATCCGTGTTTACATAGATGCCGAGCTCGCATCCCTTTGCCTCGAGTATCGCTCCACATCCCTGCGTCGACTGTATGCTCTTCGAAAAGCCTATGTATGCATCACTGCCAACCCTGCACAGCCCTCCCAACATCTTCCGTATCCGTGCCTCACTCATCCTCCTGAATCTCGCTGCAGAGGACTCAAGCTCACTGCTGGAGAGCCTGCCTTCGGATATGGTCCCCACCAGGCGCCTCAGCATGCCTATCTTCCGTTCCTCTCCTGCATTGTTGAAGCCTGCGATGCCAAGTGCATAGTTGCCTACAGTCTTCCTCGTATTCTCGTCTTTTGGGCGTATGTTGAAATCGGAGTAATGTACGATGCCTGCAAGCTTCCTGGCGAATGTATCCCTAACGCCGAGGAACCGCATTGTTATCTCTGTTGCGCAATACCTCCTGTTCTCCCCTACCACTGCAAAATCGCAGAGCCCTGCGACCTCCTTTATCAGCCTAGGCTCCCAGTAGTGGTGGTCAAGCCACACCGCCATGCCCCCGTTTGATTGCGCATTATTTATTATCTCCTTGTATATGCCTGCAAGGCCCCTGTTCATTCCCAGGTCTGTAAGGAAGAGCAGTGTTTCTTCACGGGAGGATATTCTGCCAACATCGTCTGATATGCCAGCAAGCGCCTCTTCCGAATAATCGGAGAAGAAGACCCGGTCCAGCCGCACTCCCATCTTCCTTCTTATCAGCGCCGCGCTGCCTATCCCGTCAATGTCGCTTGCATGCGTTATCGATACTATCTCCATGCAATTACCTAGAATGCTGCATTAATAAGCATTTCACCCGCAGCATCACAGCAGCCTTTCGGGCAGCGCCCCCCCTACTTCAAGTATTCAATGGAAAATAAAAGGCAAGGATGCCTTGCGGCAACAGAAAAAGCAGCAGGGGCGCGGCTTGCGCCGCGGAAACCCTACTGTGGAGGTGATATAATGAGTGTATTGGTCGCCTTGCCAGCATCAAATTTGTAAAAAACCTTGTGCCCCAGTTGGTATCTGTCTATTATTCCCTGCCTGTATAGCCTGTTAAGCCTGGCGCACGCGGCGTTCCTTCCTCTGTATTTCATGAATCCTACTAAGTCATCGGCGCAGATCATGCCCTTTGACTGTATGAAATTCAGTATTTTTGTATCAAGCCCAGAGAGTGGTATCTCCCTGTTGCCTATCATGTCGTACTCTGCAGGAGCAGCTTCCGATCCGTAGAGCTCGTCCATCTCCTTCTCAAGCTTGCCTATCTTGGTGGTTATGCCCTCAAGAAGCTTGTTGGTCCTCTCCCGTTCCTCTATCATCTGCCTGACCAGTACTGACACATTGCCCTGCTCGGGTGAGATATCTCTTTTAACTGCAAGCTGGCCGATCTCGTCCTTTAGGGACTGAAGCTCTCTCTCAAGCTGCTCGGTTTTTTTCGACACCAGATCACCAATCATGCACTTTCCATGTTCTTTGCATGAGCCGTTCATTCCGGCTTCATGAAAGATTCACGAATGAATCATATCATTGACAGGAAAAGTATTTAAACCTATCTCTATTTTCGGCAATATTAACATACTGCATGATTTGCACGGAACACAAAACCCTCGGCGCATTGCACGCTGTTTTGGGTGCCGCCGATAAGGCAGACCGCAGCAGCATATGCCCGTGGCATGCACAGACTTATAAGGCTTGCACCGCAAATGAAGTAGAAAGGCCTGAAAACATGGAGCACCTGCTCATACCTGAGAAGAGGACAAGGCAATTCCTTGAGATAGCCGAAGATTTGGGCGAACGACTCAAGTGCAGCCTCACCGTAGAGAACGGAAACGAGGTAATAATAAAGGGGGAGCCGTTCGACGAATTCAACGCGAAAAACGTCGTACAGGCCTTCGCCAGGGGTTTCGAGCCAAAGACGGCAGAGAAGCTCCTCAAGGAGAACTACTTCTCAAAATACGTGGATATGAAAGACTTTCTCAAGAACGAGGAACAGGTGCGCAGGATAAAGGCGAGGATAATAGGCCGCGAGGGCAAAACCAAGCTTTACATAGAAGAAATAAGCGGCGCGCTGATTTCCATATATGGGAACACGATAGGCATTATAGGCACCATAGGCGAGCTCGAGATAGCAAGCGCGGCACTCCAGGTTCTCCTTGAAGGGGGAACGCATAAAAAGGCCTACAGCATAATGGAAAGAATGCGCAGGAAACTTAACGAGGCCGAGTGATGCCAAAGCAGAATGCAGACGAGATATTCAAGGAGTTCAAGGAGCACTCCATCTCCGAGTTCTTCAGGAGAAACAGCCAGATGCTCGGCTACTCCGGGAAGGTGAGATCGCTCACCACAATAATACACGAGTATGTAACAAACAGCCTGGACGCATGCGAGGAGGCAGACATACTCCCGGAGATACGCGTGGAGATAAGGGAATTGGGCGAAAACAAGTATTCTGTACTGGTTTCAGACAACGGCCCCGGAATACCAAGCAAGCTTGCAGGCAAGGCACTTGCGACTGTGCTCGCGGGCACCAAGTTCCACAGGTACAAACAGCAGAGGGGCCAGCAGGGCATAGGCGCCGCAGGCTGCACCCTCTTCTCCAAGATAACCTCCGGAAAATCTGTACACATTGCGGCAGGAACCTCGCGTGAAAAATACGAGTGCGACATAACCATAGACATCAAGTCAAACAAGCCCCTCATAGAGAACATGGGGGAACTCCAGGGCGAGGTCTCCGGAACCGCCATACGCGCCGATTTCGGAGACGTCAAGTACGAGAACAGCGACCACGGCGTATATGAGTATATAAAGCGGACAGCGCTTTCCAACCCCCACATAACCATAACCCTGCTTGCGCCTGACGGCAAGGAGTCCACATTCCCCAGGGCGACAAGCGAGCTGCCGAAGAAAGCCCGTGAGATAAAACCTCACCCACTTGGCGTAACGACCAACGATGTCCTGGAATTCGCTCACAGGAGCGAGGCTAAAAAGTCCAGCCAGTTCCTCCTCGAAACGTTTTCCAGGATGAGCCCGGGCAAGATAGAAGAGACTAAGTCGATAGTCAAGGACCTTGACCTTGAGCAGAACCCCCATTCCATAACCTGGGACACCGCCGAGAAGTTGGTCTCTGCGTTCAAGCAGATAAAATGGATGGTGCCAGAAATGGACTCGCTCTCCGAGATAGGCGAGAAGCAGATCGAGGTTGCAATGAAGAACATACTCAACCCCTCGTTTGCAAGCGTCACTGCGAGAAAGCCGAAGGTCTTCAGGGGCGGCATACCGTTTGTAGTAGAGGCTGGGATAGCATATGGCGGCAATTCCGGGAAGCCCAAGGAAGCGCCGAAAGGCGAGGGCGAGGCGGAGATGCAGATTTCCGAAGGAAATGTGCTGCGGTTCGCCAACAAGGTGCCCCTCCTGTTCGATGCTTCTAACTGCGCCATCACTGAGGCTGTCAAGGGCATGGACTGGAAGCGGTACTCGATAGCAAATTTCGACGAGGAGCCCATAAGCGTCTTTGTCAACGTGTCCAGCGTTTATGTCCCGTATTCAGGCGTAGGCAAGCAGGCGATATCCCAGGAGGAGGAGATAATAGGCGAGATAAAGCTGGCAGTCCAGGACTGCGCCAGGTCGCTTCAGAGGCACCTAAGCGGCATAAGGAACCAGAATCTCCGCGAGTCGAGGTACAAGGCAATAATGATATACGTAAAGCAGCTTTCAGGCGACCTCGCCGAGATCACCGGCGCAAAGAGGGAGGAACTCGAGAAAAGCCTGAAAAAGCTTGTCGAGGAGCGCTACCTGCTCAACCCGGAAGGTGCAAGCGCTTCACCAGCCGAGGAGAAGGCCGAAGGCGTTGAAGACGCGCCATCTGGGCAATGACTTCTTTTATTCCAGTTATCCGGAATCTACTCCTGTTCTTATATAACTTCCCACTGAAACCCTAACTGGTAATAACATGGCAAAAGAATTTTTCTATGCGCTGGATTCGCATAACCTATACAAGGTAAACACCTCAAGCGACGAGGTTGAATGGACTGCAAGCCTTGAAGCTGATGTATTCAGCAATATCGCAGCGACCCCTGACGGAAAGAGCGTATTCGTAAACAACCACGCGCAGAACAAGGTCTTCCAGGTTGATGCTTCCAGCGGAGACCTCGAAGCTGCGATAGATGTAAACAAGCCGCTCAGCCTCGTGGCTTCGGCTGACAACAACAGCCTCTGGGTTTCCGGAGAGAGCAATGAGGCGCCAGGACTGCAGACGCAGCTTTCTCTGAGCCTTGTAGACATATCTGCAGGGAAGGCAACGCCAACTCCTGCACTGCAGCGCATAAGCCCGTTCTCCGACCTCTACGCAAACCTGGACATCACAAATGACGGCAAGCTTTTATATGCGACAGCCTGCGCTGCCGTGCACGTCGTAGACACACAGGCAAAGAAGAAGACTGGAGACCTCAGCGGCATCCCAAACCTCGGCCCGGCGCTCGAGCTTACCGTTTCCAAAGACGCCAAGAAGCTATACGTCGTCTGCTCCTCGAGCAATGACTGCTCGATAGTCAACCTCTCCGGCAAAATAATTGCCGGAAAGATAGGCGGTTTCGGCGGAACGCCAGGCAGGCCTGTGCTGTCAAGCGACCAGAAGCAACTCTACATTACGTCTCCGGCCGGAAGCAAGTCGGGCACAGTGCACAAGTTTGACCTGGCCACAAGGAAGCAGTCAGGGGCTTTTGAGACAAAGATACGGCTAGGCTCATTCCTCAGGCCTTTGCTCATAACCTCTGACGACAAGTACCTTTACCTGGCATCTGCTGACGCCGGCCTTGTAAAGATAGATGCCTCCAGCATGGAAATGGTCTCGAAAGTGGATAACGCCGGCAGCGACACATTCGTGGTGGCCAACGCGCCTCTTTAAGCGCAGGCTGCCACAGCCCCCTACTATCCGTAGCCATGCTTCCGTAAGAATGCCGAATACGCCAACGGCATCACAGCCTGGAAATGGTGCCGTCCACCACATGCCTAATGGCCAGCATGCCTAATCTCCCCTCAATATTCTCTCAATACCAATTACTAATGCATTGGTGTCAGTGCAGCGGGGTGTTAATGCAGCGGTGCAAGCGCTTAAGTGCTTAATTGCATACCAAATACTTGCATAACATACGGAATGCCTGCACGCTTGATCGCAATCGTATTGCAGGGCATTGCAAGAAACTCACGCGCCATATGTGCCTCCTGCAAACGCAAACACTCCCCCGACAAAATCCGAGTCAAAAACGAATCTGCGTAAAAGAAAACAGAGGTCATGTTTATTAACTTATGCTTCTCAATTCCCGTAACGGTGATTGCATTAATATGGATTCGTCGGGAAGTCGTCTTGGGGGACAGTCTGACTACAAAAGGTTTCTTTCAGTATACTCATTTGCCCTGTTGGGCATAGTCGTAGTGCTGGCTCTTGCTTATGCGGCAGGAAGCATGCAGGCCTACCAAAACTCCTTCCCACATGCGCACCAAACCTCATTCAGTCCGGCTGCACATCCTTCGGAAAATAACTTCGCTGCATCAGTTCCTTCACTCTCATGCACACTCAGCCTCTCGGTCAGGAATGCAACGCAATACACTGCCGGCAAAGACCTCCTGGTGGCAAACGTTACCATAGAAAACACCAAAGTTTCAGGGGCCACTGTCAATTTCTCCTCAAGCAGCCCCTCTGTATCAGTCAATCCTCCTTTCAGCAACACGAATTCCACAGGAACCGCACTTTCATATGCATCCTCGAGTACCGGTGCAGCTGCAGTAATAACTGCATCATTCGGAAACTGCGCTGCGACCGCAAACGTTATCTTTACCGCGTCATCGCAGCTCAACGAGTACGCAAACCCCTCATCAGGGGGCTCTGTATCCCCTGGATCAGGATCCTACGCATACGGGATACCAATTATAATATCGACATCTCCAAACCCCTATTTCATATTCAACGGATGGACGGGAAGCGGGAAGGGAAATTACACCGGACCTTCTTTCAGTGCAACAATAACCCCAACAAATTCCATAACCGAGGTCGCAAACTATGGACCTGCATACCTGCTTACGACGGAGACAAGCCCTGGGTCCGGCGGCACCGTCTCTCCCCATGTCGGGCTATATCCAGCAAACTCCGGCATCGTCATAGCCGCATACCCCAACCCCGGATACGTCTTTTCGGGCTGGGTCGGAACCGGGCAGGGCAGCTACACCGGCTACACCAACATAGAATCCATAATAATAAAAGGAAACATAAACGAGGAAGCTGTCTTCGTCAAATCTGCTTTCGGAGGCAGCGGCCAGGGCGCTCCGGGGCTTTATGTCCAGGCCAAAAAAGAGCTCCTCGGAAACGTCTCACTCTCGCCAGGCGGACCTTCGCACGCATGCTCTTCAGGCGGCTATGGCGGCGGAGGCGCGGGCGCTCTAATCAACGCCTTCAACCAGAGCCTCGGCCCTGCCTCAATCTCCTCGGAAGGAGGATGCGGCGCCTCAAAAGGAGGCAACGGAGTGACCCTCAATTTCACCTATGGCAGCACCCCCCCACTCCCGACTGCAGGCTCCGGCCTTACTCCCTGCGTCAACAACTCACAGGGAGGCACATGCTCAGGCAATGTCTTTTACCAGTACAATACGACCCTTACACAGAACCTTGATGTAAGCAACAATGTAACCATAGAGAAAGGAGTTACCCTCATAACAGACGGCTATTCAATAATCGTCGGAGGAACCCTCAAAAACTTCGGGACTATAGACACGGGGCAGACCCCGCAGCCTTCACCTGCAAACACTAAAAAGTCCTCAAACAGCACAGTCTCCACCACAACAATCAACGTGGGCAATGACCCAACCTCCGCAACTCTTGACCCTTCAAATGGAGACATATACGTAACCAACGCGGGCTCCGGCACAGTCACCCAGTACAATCCCTCCACAGGCGCAACAACCACTATAACAGTGGGCTCAGGCCCCACGAGGGCGGCATACGACCCTAACAACAACGTATTATACGTTGTCAATTCAGGCTCTGACTCGGTGACTGCAATAAATCTCCTGAACGACTCCACTACGACGTTCGGGGTAGGCAGCAATCCAACTGCAATAGTGATAGCGTCAAATGGCGATGTCTATGTCGCAAACTCCGGCTCAGCAACAGTCACCCAGTACAACCCATCAACAGGCGCAACCACGGCAATAAACGTAGGTACTGACCCCACTGCGATAACAGTCGCACCAAATGGCGATGTATATGTCGCAAACTCCGGCTCAAACTCGCTGACCCAGTACAACCCATCAACAGGCGCTACAACAACGATAAACACTGGGAAAGACCCATCCTCACTGGCCACTGCTCCAGACGGCACGGTATACGCAACAAACTCTGGCTCATCGAATGTCACCATATATAACCCATCTACAAATACTACCACCACCTTTGCAACAGGCTCCGACCCCACTGCGATAGCAGTTGCACCAAATGGCGATGTCTATGTCGCAAACTCCGGCTCCGGCACAGTCACCCAGTTCAACCCCTCAACAGGCGCAACAACAACCATAACTGTGGGCAGCGACCCATCCTCAATAAGCCTTGATCCAAGCACCGGAGTAATCTTTGTCACAAACTCCGGATCCGGCACAGTCACTGCAATAAACACGAACAATGGTGAAACTGCAACGATACCGGTAGGCAGCGACCCGTCATCATCCACATTCGATCCCTCGAACGGAATCCTGTATGTCACAAACTCCGGCTC
>DAHXKV010000061.1 GCA_027366155.1 Microcaldota archaeon | reverse complement strand
GGAAATGATGAATCCGATTATATAATTTCTGGAGAGAGCGCAAAGAATCTTGCCCTGCAGGCAAAGGTCACCATAGTAAAGGAGATTGAAGGAAGCACATTGCTCGGGAAGGACTGCATAAACCCGGAGACCGGGTTAAGTATTCCAATATTCGACGGATTCTTCGTGGAGGAAGGGAGGGGCACCGGGCTTGTGATGAGCGTGCCTGCGCACGCGCCCTTCGATTATGTGGCACTCCTGCGCATCTCGCTTTCCGATAAGAAAGCTGGTGAGGTAAAGCCCATTAGAGTAATCAAGCTAATCGACAGAAACGAGGGCGAAGGAAGCGAGGTGCCTTCACTCGCTTATCTTAGGGCTCTCGACCCTTCGGGAAACTACAGCGATGAGATAATAGAGAGGGCAACAGAACTCGAATACAAGGATTCATCATTTCCAAGCCTGCAAATCACGTACCTCGCTTTGCGATTTATGAAAACATTGGTAACTCCATGGATGGTCTCAGGCCTGAAGGTGGCGCATAATGCATAAGCGCCAAGGCTCTCTACCCTGAACCTTATCACTATGACCTTGCCTATCTCCGGCTCAACGTCTTTCTTGGTATCGTGCATTCCAACTGCGTTGTTCTCATTGGTGCACCAGCCTACCGGGTGCTTCCCTTTCTTAAGGTAGCCTTTTTTGTTTAGTATGCCGAACTGCCATTCTACGAATTTGCTGAACCTGGGCTCGATTGAGACGAACTTCCTCCTCCAGTCTATGCTGTATCCGGCATATCTCATGCCTCTTTCCAGTTCCGTTATAAAGTAATTTGCTATAAAGAGAGGGTCAGTCATCTTTGCAATATCCTGTGAAGGCACATGGAAGAGGTCTCCCAGCTCGTGCACCAGGTCTTTGTCATTGTTCTTTATCCTCTTTGCAAATGCCAGTATCGGAGTGCCGGTGGCGTGAAACGCCATCGGGTAAAGCACATTGTAACCCAGCATTCTCTTGTACCGGGCCAGCGCATCGGCGGTGCCGTAGGTCCTGAGGTGCCCTATGTGCTGCGGGGCGTTTGGATAAGGGAAGGCCGCGGTGACCATGAACGGCTTGTTGCCGTTGATGTCGCTCTCGAAAAGCCTAGCCTCGGCCCAAGCTTTTTGCCACTTCTCCTCTATCTCACCGTAGTTAATCATACATTCTAATAGTTGCCATGAAAAGCCTTAATATATATGACGTTGCCGCCTGGTATAAAGCCGCGTAAATGAACCTGCGCTACGCTGTGCAATGGTTTTTATATCTTTATAATAAATCTATACTATTCTGAATTAAGACTAAAACAGCTGAATACTGGTGTAGGGATTTGAAATGCGCTGATGCGGAGACTGGCGGCAGGATAGACCGCCAGTTCATATCCGGAATAACGAAATTGATAATACTGGGTAAGATAAGAAAGACAGGCACCCATCCCTACGAAATATACAAAGAGATCAAGGACCATCCATTCGCCCCGATACGCGGCATAAGCAAGAGCGACGTGTACAATACCATAAAGGCACTCGAGACGATGGGCCTGATATCGGGGAAGCCCGGACTAGTTGGATCAAAGATGCAGAAAAAATATCATTTGACTAAGCAGGGCGCCGAAGTATCGGGGAGAGCAAAGAAGATACTCTCAGCGCACCTGAATGGCATAAAGAGGCTGATTGCTTATGAATTCAAGTAACTCATACTCGGTTGTAATAAAGAAGCTCTCAAAGAAATTCGGAGACTTCGAGGCAGTCAAGGACATAAACTTCGAGATAAAGCACGGGGAGATATTCGGGATCTTGGGGCCCAACGGCGCAGGCAAGACAACCACCCTGAACATGATCCTGGGATTGCTGAAGCCTACTGGCGGAAGCATATTGATAGAGGGAAATGACAACGTGGAGGAGAGCGAGAAGGTGAAGCAGATAATAGGCTTCATGACACAGGAGACCGTTGTGGACAGCTACCTTACTGCAAGAGACAACCTTAGGATATTCGCGAGGCTCTACCACATACCCGAAAGCCAGGTGGAGCAGAAAGTAAACCATGCGCTAGAAGAGGCCAACCTGCTCTCGTTTGCCGATGTTGCGGCAGGCACGTTCTCCGGAGGGATGCAGCGGAGGCTCAATCTGGTAAAGTCCATGATACAGGAGCCAAAGATACTGATACTTGACGAGCCTACGACCGGGCTCGACGTTCAGAGCAGGGTAAGCATGTGGAACGAGATAAAACGGCTAAATCACGAGGGCATGACCATAATCCTCACAACACAATATCTGGAGGAGGCAGACTCGCTTTGCGACCGCATAGCAATCATAGACCACGGGACCGTAAAGGCAATAGGCACCGCCCAGGAACTGAAGCGGATGGTCTCGAAGGGAAACATCCTGGGGATAAACGCATCGGAGAAGGACGAAGAGAAGGTGCTAAAGCTGCTCAAATCGAAATTCGGAATAGCGCTAGTGCACAACAACAACAGGCTGGAGGCGACAATAGACAGCGATATGCTGGGAAACATGGCAAAAATTGCACAGGCACTGGACAGGGAGGGCATAAACGTTGAGGCCATAAGCATGCACCTGCCCACAATGGACGACGTCTTTATCAAGCTGACGGGCTCGAGCTTCAGGGATAAGGCAGGAGAGCAGCAGTCAAGCATGAACAAGGTAAGCAAATACGGTAGATAAAATGGGAATGCTCAAGGACTCACTGACAATATTCGACAGGGAGATGCTCATATTCAAGAGCAACCTGCGCACCAACATAGTGCGCTCTCTCATGTTCCCACTTATAATAATAATCTTCTTCGGGAACATAGGCAGCAGCGTCAGCGGGGTTCCCATAGCCGTTGCAAACTATGCAAACAACCCGCAGTCAACGCAGCTGATAAACTCGCTGGAGTCTGGAAGCACGCTAAGCATAGTTGCGCAGACGGACCAGGCCACGGGCCTGGACCTGCTCCGGCAGGGCACAGTATCCGCGCTTGTGGTCATACTGCCATCATTTCCCAAAGAGCAGCAGGGCTCCCCGAGCGTCTACGTATACTACGCAACCAGCCAGTTTGCGGAGTCGGGCGTTGCAATACCTACGATAGAGAACGCAGTCCAGAAATACAACAACGGCATAAGCAACATACAGATAACGAGCGATGTTAACGCCGTGTCCACGCAGGGAACGAACAGCAGCTACAGGGACTTCCTGATAGCCGGAGTCATACTCATGTCTGTCGCATTCGGCGCAGTTTTCGGTGGAGGCATGTCGATAATAATAGACAGGCAGCTAGGGAACATAAAATCATTCCTGATAACTCCGATAAACAAGAACGCGATAATACTCGGCAAGCTCTTCTCCGGAACAGTCCAATCAACGCTCTACGGCATTCTCGCCCTTGGGCTCGGCATCCTTCTCGGTGGCAGCATCTCGATGGGCATAAGCGGCCTTGTCTGGATAATACCACTTATACTGTTCGTGGCCATGGCGTTCAGCGGCATTGCCATAATGCTTGGCTCCAGGATAAAGACAATAGAGGTCTACACGATAGTAGCGCAGTCAATAGTCATGCCTGCATGGTTCCTCTCGGGCGCATTCTATCCCGCATCCTCGTTCCCGCCGCTGCTCCAGCCCTTCAGCGTCTTCGATCCCCTTACGTATGCCACGGAGGGCATAAGGGACGTAATGCTCAACGGATTCTTCCCGTTCGGGCACATAGTTACTGACTTCAGCGCGGTAATAATATTCGCACTGCTTGGAATTTTCATAAGCTTCAAGCTGTTTAAAAATACAATAGCCTAATAAAAATGTTCAAGTGATATAATGGAAAAAAGAATGAATCTGTTCGCAATGGTTGTCCTTCTGGCTGGGTGTGTGATGCCCATGGCATTAGCACAGGCCGCATCGACAGCCTCAGGATCTTCGATAGATGCGCTCTCGATATACAGCCTGCAGGTGAACCCAAATCCTGTATTTGCTGGTTCTAACGTAACCATAAACCTGCAGCTATACGACAGCTACACCTCAACCCTGCAGAACATAAACCTGGAGCTTGAGGGAAGTTATCCGATAATGAACTTCTCCCCTACAAATCCCTACCTCATAAGCAGCATAGGCCAGGGGCTTTACGGAGGCGCAGACACGTACTTTACCTACAAAATCAGCATACCAAAAAACACTCCCTCAGGAAACTACACTCTTGAGTTGGTAGCTTCGTACCAGACTGTAGAAACAGTCTCCGGGCAGTCTACCACTGTAACCGGAACCTCGGTCATGCCAATAACATTCTATGTGCATGGGACGCCGCAGCTTAGCGTAAATCCCAGCGTATCCGGAATAATTCCGGGGCAGACCTCGCAGATCTCGATGGACGTGATGGATTCCGGATACGGCACTGCAAGGAACATCACAATATACGCCCTAAACGCAAGCAACTTCTCTACAGTTGGCACTAAGGTATTCAGCCTGGGCTCGCTGGCAGCTGGCCAATCGGCATCACTGGAAGCCGAGTACCTTGTAGGCAGCCACATAACCAACGGGACATACTCCCTCCCCCTGCGCGCGGTGTACTATTCCGATGAAGGACAGAGATACGAATCAACGATAAACCAGTCTATAAGCGTGCGCATACAGAACCCAAACATAGTGGTCACGGTGCTGAGTGCAAGTCCTCAGACCTTGTATTCCGGATATAACCAGAGCCTCCTGCTTGACATACAGAACATAGGCCTTGGGAATGCAAAAAACATCTCCGTGAGCACGAGTGCAGTGTCGGGGATAAACCTCCTGAGCTCCATACACGACTTCTTCATAGGCAGTCTTGCGGCCGGGCAATCGCAGACCGAAACCCTCCTAATCTCCGCAGGCAACTATACTGGGGAGCAGAGCAGCATAAATGCCGCGATCTCCTACTACTCTGACAACTACCACTACCTATTCTCGAAGAATCAGGCGATAAACGTCTCAATAGCGCCTTCATCCATATTCGAGATCTCTGGAGACAGTTACACTGTGGTTCCCGGAGACACGAGCGTGCCTGTACGCTTCACGATCACGAACAACGGCAACATCGAAGCGCAGCAGCTCCAGCTCAGCTTCCAGAGCTCGTACCCGGTTACGCCAGTAACAAGCAGCGCTTACATACAGCGCCTGATGCCTGGCCAGTCGGCCAACATGACTTTCCTGGTGAGTATAGACTCCCACGGAACCGAGGGCAGCTACCCGGTAACAATCTACGAGTCATGGAGGCAGCCGAATGGCGCGGTGCAGCAGAGCTACACCGGTTCCAACAACTACTACCTTACAGTAAGCCAGTCATCAGGCGGCAGCGGCACGATAACCTACGTTATATACGCAGTGGTTGCGGTGGCAATAGTCCTGGTGGCATACAGGCGCCTTTCAAAGCAGGGCGCAAAGAAAAAGGCGCCAAAGGCGTTATGACCTCAGCAAATGGAACACTCCGGGCAGAACTCCCAAAGCCGAGGGATCTCCCGGTAAGGTATATAATCTTTTCACATTCAAGAGATTGTAGTAGCTGCATGGGCATGAACAAGAACGGCAATAATAGCACATTCTCCCTGTACCTGGCCATTGCGGCCATAATCATGAGCGTAGTAACAATTGCGGCATTCTTCCTGACAAATGGGGGGATACTGTTCTTCGTATCTGGAGTCATAGCGATAATAATCGGCCTATACCTCTCGTACAGGATATCAGTTGAGGACAAGCTGCAGGCAATGCGAAAGCCGAAGAGATGAAGAGCCAATGGACAAGCTGATAATCGCCGAAAAGCCTAGCGTAGCACTGAGAATAGCGCTCTCCCTCAGCGAGTCAAGGCCAAAGACTGAACGGTTCAACGGAGTCACATACTATGAAGCCTCGCGGAAAGGTGACAGGCTCTTTATAGTGGCTGCGGCAGGGCACCTCTTCACGCTGCATCAGAAGCAGAGCAGCAACGAGCTTCCCATATTCGAGATAGAATGGATACCTTCATACAAGGTAAACAAAAAGGCCTATTTCACAAAAAAATACCTGGAGGCGATAGAGGCCGTAGGCAGGAAATGCTCTTTCTTCATAAATGCATGCGACTACGATATTGAAGGCACAATAATAGGCTCAAACCTGATTCGCGAAATACTCAAGGGCAACGTCAATTCCCAGATAGATGCCAGCTCGGCAAACATAGCACGCATGAAATTCTCCACAACAACGAAGCAGGACCTCGAAGAGGCATACGAAAAGGCCGAGCCGTTCGACTTCAATAACATGCATGCAGGCGAGGCCAGGCATATGCTTGACTGGCTCTGGGGCATAAACATGAGCAGGGCCTTAATGAACTCGCTCTATCTCTCAGGGACAAAAAAGATAATGAGCATAGGCCGCGTGCAAGGGCCTACGCTGGGCATCCTGGCAAAAAGGGAGACTGAGATAAAGAACTTTGTCTCCGCTCCGTTCTGGTCAGTCCACCTAGTCTACAAGGGCACAGACTTTGAGAACAGGAGGGGCAACATCCCCGAGAAGCCAGCGGCAGAAAAGGCGCTGAGCGATACGAAATCCTCAGCGGCGAAGGTCTCAGAGCTTTCCAGGATCGAGGAGACGAGATACCCGTTCCCGCCGTTCGACCTGACCTCCCTCCAGCTGGAGGCAAGCCGCGTCGCAAGGATGGATCCAACGCGCACGCTAGCCATAGCGCAGTCTCTCTATGAAAAATCATACATCTCGTATCCAAGGACTGCATCCCAGAAACTGCCCGCCACCCTAAACCTGGGCAGGATAATATCAATGATAGCAAAGAACGAGAAATATGCGGAGCACGCCAAGAAGCTGATAGCCGAATCGAGGTTCAGGCCAAGGGAAGGGCAGAAAGAAGACGAGGCTCATCCTGCGATATACCCTACTGGCGAGCTGCCTAAGGTCCTCACCGCCGAAGAAGCCTCGGTATATGACATAATCACGAAGAGATTCCTCTCATGCTTTGCAGAGCCTGCAACAATCGAAAACACCAAGGCAGTAATTGCGGCGGGAAGCGAATATTACTCCGCAAGCGGCAACATCGTGAAGAAGAAGGGCTGGATGGAGATATATAATTACTACAAGCCGGAAGAAAATACGATGCCGGCTCTAGAAAAAGGGGCGGACGTGGCACCCGAAAAGGTCTTCATCAAGGAGGGAAAGACAGAGCCCCCGAAGCGGTACACTAAGGCCAGCCTAATAGCGCTCCTCGAGAAGAAGGACCTCGGCACAAAGGCCACGCGCGCTGCAATAATCGACACGCTCTTCAGCAGGGGCTACATAGTAAACCCGAAAATAGAGGTCACCGAGTTTGGCATGGTGGTATACGGGTGCCTTGAGAAGTACTCTCCCGAGATTCTAGATGAGGACATGACCCGGTCCCTCGAGAAGGACATGGAGGGAATAAGCAAGGGCCTCAAGGCCGAAGGCGAGGTAATAAGCTCGGGGAAAAGGATAATCTCCTCTACAGTCGGGGCCTTCAGGAAGAACGGCCTCCAGATAGGCAAGGAGCTCGGAGAGAGTCTGAAGGAGAGCGAGCAGGCAAATGCGCTTGGAAAGTGCAAGTGCAACAAGGGCAGCCTGGTTATAAAGATCTCTAAAAACAAGAAGCAATTCGTAGGATGCACCAACTGGCCCGAGTGCACCAACTCCTACCCGCTACCGCAATATGCCAAGGTAGTCCCGCTTCACAAGACGTGCGAAAAGTGCAATACGCCAAAGGTTAAGGTTTTCTCGAAAGGGAAGGTCTTCGAGATGTGCCTCGATCCTCTATGCGAGACAAAGAAAGGCTGGTATTCCAAGCCTGCTGTCTCGGCTGGCTCGCCGCCAAAGCCTCCTGCCCCGGCCCCGATTCCAGTACCGCAGACCAAAGCAATAACCGAGGCAGGCATGCCAAGCCCGACAAGCAATGCAGTGCCCAAGGAGGCCAAAAAGCCAGTGGTCCCTACTGCAAACAACGCTTCTTCCGGAAAGGCTCCTGTGAGAAAGCAGAAACAGGCCTCGCGCAAGAGGAAGAAAAAAGGTGATTGAGTGTTCATATATCCTAGCATATACCGGAAGCTGAAACGAGGGCCGCAGGTCATACTCCCGAAGGACATCGGCATGATAATCGCATACTCATGCATAAGCAAGGAGAGCGTATGCATTGATGCTGGCACGGGCAGCGGATGGCTTGCCATCGCACTTGCACGGATATGCAAGCAGGTGTACAGCTACGAGATACGCGCCGATTTCATAAGCATAGCCGAGAAGAACATGAAGACCATGGGGATAGACAACCTTTCCATAATAAACAAGGACGTATCCCTTGGGATAGAACAGAGCGAGGCTGACCTTGTAGTGCTCGACATCCCCAACGCGGAGGCCGCTCTTCCTAGCGCGTTTGCCGCACTTAAAAAGGATGGTACGGTGGTCGGATACCTGCCGCATGCAGAGCAGGTAAAGGCCTTCGTCGAGGGAATAAACTCATCAGGCTTCCACGATGCGTACACCATAGAAACGATAGTGCGTGACTTCCTTGTCAGGAAAGAGGGCGTCCGGCCCACCAACATGGGCATATGGCATACCGCATACCTTGTTTTTGCTAGGAAATAGGCAATGCAGGGGCCCTGCAGGCCCACTTTCCACCGAAAGTTCCTTTACACGCCTGCATACCATCAATCTTTTTGTACGTTAATGCAGTCCTTCTAGTACATATACAATTTTGCCTCGAATCCGTCAATAATGTAAGATTTAAATAGTTGACATAACAATCCCTAATGTAAGTTATTGCCTTTAATTAGTAATTTGCCAAGGTGTGGGAATGGAATCG
This sequence comes from Microcaldota archaeon, assembly GCA_027366155.1. Lineage (GTDB taxonomy): Archaea > Micrarchaeota > Micrarchaeia > Micrarchaeales > CABMGC01 > JAJZIZ01. Next base: position 2,622 of record DAHXKV010000061.1, on the reverse strand, counting down.
AACGACGAAGAAGGTATATCTAAGGAGAAGAATTCAGTGCTGGTGGGCAAGAAACCCACGATGAACTATGTACTTGCTGCAGTCACGCAGTTCAACAACGGAGCAAGCAGCATACGCATAAAGGCCCGCGGCAACTCAATTTCGAAGGCAGTTGACGTAGCTGAGATAGTAAAGAACCGTTTCATACCGGGTCTTAAGCCGGTTTCAGGCAAGGACATCGAGTTCAGCACTGAGGAGCTTACGAACGAGGACGGCACAAAGTCGAAGGTAAGCTCGATCAGGCTCCTGCTCAAGGCTGGAGATGCGCCTGCCCAGGAAAGCAGCGATAACATAATCTACATAGGCAAGAAACCCACGATGAACTATGTGCTGGCCGCGGTAACCCAATTCAATGGCGGCGCAAAAAGCATAGTGGTAAAGGCCCGCGGCAACTCAATCTCGAAGGCCGTGGACGTAGCTGAGATAACCCGGAACAAGTTCATACCGAATCTCTCAGACCCAAGCTGCCCAGAGATACAGGTAAATTCGGAGGAGCTTACGAACGAGGACGGCACAAAATCGAAGGTAAGCTCGATAGCAATAATGCTTTCCAGATAACTGAGAAGAAAACGGGCAGCAGCAACACTTGCAAGGTTCCAGTGCTCCCATGGCGGAGGTAGGAAAATGGCCGATAGGCTTATAGCAGACATACACACGCATTCAAGGTTTGCCGGGGCGTGCAGCGAGTCTCTCACTATAAAAAACATGAACTCAACCGCCCTCACGAAGGGCATAGACGTAATAGGCACCGGCGACTTCACCCATCCGAAATGGCTTGCGGAGATAAAGGAGGAGCTTGAAGGCGATTCCGGAATATACTCTCTGAAAGACGGAAAATCTGCCTCGTTCGTATTTAGTACCGAGGTGTGCACCATATTCACTCACGGAAGCGGCCTGAAGAAGATACACCACTGTATAATCGCATCGGATGTCTCCGCGGCAGAAAGCATAAACGATTCAATCTCCAAGATGGGAAACCTTTCAAGCGATGGGCGCCCGATCCTCAGCACAAGCCCCGCGGAGATGGTTGAGGCGGTGATGGGGGCAGACAGGAAGGCAATAATCTTCCCTGCCCATGCATGGACTCCGTGGTATGGTGTCTTTGGCACCTACGGATTCAATTCGATAAAAGAGGCATACGGCGACCAGGCCAAGCACATAAAGGCCATAGAGACAGGACTTTCATCGAACCCCGAGATGAACTGGAGGGTCTCTAAGCTGGACGGATATGCATTGTTCTCCGGAAGCGATGCACACTCCCTCCCTAAGCTAGGCAGGGAAGTCATAGTAATGAACAGGGAAGGCAGTCTTACCTACGACAAGTTTGCATCGCAGCTGCTAGGCAGGCGATTCGCAATGACTGTGGAATTCTATCCGGAAGAGGGCAAATACCATTATGACGGGCACAGGAAATGCAATGTTTCATTAAGCCCAGAAGCTGCGAGAAAATTCAACGGAATCTGCCCGGTCTGCAGGAAGAGGCTCACGGTGGGCGTCCTGCACCGAATCGAGGAGCTCGCAGACCGGAAACCAGGAGAGAAGCCGAGCGGCGCAATACCATTCATAAGCGCTGTGCCGTTGCAGGAGGTAATCTCCAATGCCTCCGGAAAGTCACCCGGCTCCGAGTACGTAAAGAAGGCATATGCGGGGCTTGTTGCGGCTTTTGGGACCGAGTTCGGAGTCTTCCTTGATGCAGGAACCGAGGAGATAAGACGCATAGATCCTAAGTTGGGCGAGGCCATGGACAACATGAGAAACGGCAAGATAAACATAACTCCTGGGTACGACGGGGTATTCGGCGTTGTAGACCTGCTTAACAAAATGCCCGCACAGAAGAAGGGCGGGCAGAAGAGCATCTCGGATTTCTAGCGCTATCTCGCAATCTTGACTGAGACGCTGCCGAACACGGTCTGCGGGAAGCCTGTGGTTATGTCTGTATAGTTTATCTGGAGGTGGCCCGTGAAGAGCTGCCCGATAGAACCCGAGAACTGGCTTCCCCCTGCCATGCATTGCACGTCAAACGTGGAATTCTGGTCTATCTGGAGGGTTGTTGCGGGCACGTTTGCTGTCGTTATCTGGGTGGCGTTTGTATTGCAGCCTATCGCAGTCACTGTCAATGGCCCTGATGTAGTCTGCAGTACGCTTACTGATAGGATGCCGTTTGCATACATGTAATACTGCTCACAGCTGAAACCTGCCTCCAAGCTGCAGAACGAGCTTGTTGCAGAGGCAGGATTGAGGAGACCGCTTCCGAAAATAACCCCGGCAACAATTGCGATCAGGAGTATGGCCCAGCCGTAGGTCATCAGGTACTCCATTGCTGATTGGAGCTTCAACCACGCCATGCTATTCAATCTCCACATTACTATTTATAGTCTACGGCGCAGTGTACGATGACTTCCACGAGGTCGTGAATACCACTCCGCTTGGAGCCCCGTTGTACTGGCTTCCGCCATAGTCGTTTGCATTGCCGTTGAGCGGCCACCAGGCGACAAGGTTGTTCAGGACTATTGGCACTCCGCCAATGCCACTTGTATACATCGCCTGTATCTGGTTTGCCGAGAGTGTGGAATTGTAGAGCTG
>DAHXKV010000059.1 GCA_027366155.1 Microcaldota archaeon | reverse complement strand
GTCCACATCTATCCTTTCCCTGCCTTTCGAGGCCCCTGCAGCCCTCTCTCCGGACTGGAAAGGGGTGATGCCGCTTTTGGATAGCTCCATGTCTAGCGAATCGGCATATATCATTTTTTCCTCGGCTCCTTCCTCGGCCAGCGCCTCTTTTAGGTCTTGAAGGTCTTTGTATGTCCATTCCTCAATGACATTGCTTACAGTGGTAATGCCTATCTTCATCTAAAGCACCGCGTAAATATAAACATGTAAGCTATATTTAATTAGGTGATAGAATGGGGACCCTTTCGGATGTAAAAAAACAGGATGCTGAAATTTTTGAACTCATAGGAGAGGAATTGGCCAGGCAGCGGGATGGCCTGGAGATGATACCTTCGGAGAATTTTACCAGCGAGGCAGTCATGCAAGCCTCCGGGAGTATACTTACTAACAAATATTCAGAAGGGTATCCTGGCCATAGATACTATGGAGGCAACCACGTCATTGACAAGATAGAGGCGCTTGCCGTAGAACGAGCCAAGAAACTTTTTGGGGTGCCTTATGCAAATGTGCAGCCTTATTCGGGCTCACCTGCAAACTTCGAGGTATATATGGCTGTTTGTGATCCGGGAGACACCATAATGGGGCAGAATCTCTCAGACGGGGGGCACCTGACACACGGCTTTAAGACAAGTGCAACTGGGCGGTTCTACAAGAGCATTCCATACCATGTGAATAAGGAGGGCTACATAGACATAGAAGAGGCAAGGTCTCTTGCGATGCAAAACAAGCCCAGGCTTATATGGGTTGGCTCAACAGCATACACGAGGGAGTTTCCATTCAAGGAATTCTCTGAGATTGCAGAGGAATGCGGGGCTTATCTTGCTGCAGACATATCCCACATATCCGGTTTGGTTGTCGGAGGGATGCACAAAAGCCCGAAGGATTATGCTCACGTAGTGACAACTACTACACACAAGACGCTGCGCGGGCCCAGGGGAGCAATCATAATGGTTACGGAAAAAGGCATAAGGAAGGACCCTGAGCTTCCTGAGAAAATAGACAAGGCAGTATTTCCAGGAATGCAGGGAGGCCCGCATGACCATATAGTCGCAGGGATAGCAACTGCGCTTCTGGAAGCTTCGACACCTGAGTTCAAGGCATATGCAAGGCAGGTAGTGGCAAACTCGCGGGCTCTCGGAAATGCGCTTTCGGAAAGAGGCGTTAGGCTGGTGACAGGAGGCACTGACAACCATATGCTCCTCATAGACATGACACCGTTTGGAGTAGGCATGGGTGTTTTTGGGCAGGAAGCGCTCGAAGCTGCCGGAATAACCGTAAATAAAAACACAATCCCGGGAGAGCCGTCTTCGCCTTTCTTTCCTAGCGGGATAAGACTGGGCACCCCTGCACTGACAACAAGAGGCATGCAAGAACCCGAGATGGAGGAGATAGCAGGGATGATATCAAAGATTTTTTCAAGGATAAACGGCTATTCGCTTCCGCAGAAAAAGGAGGGAAGAAGCGAGTATATCGAGAGCTTCAGAAAAGACATGCGATCAGATAAGGAGATAGCCGCAGTAAGGGAGAGGGTCTTGGAACTCTGCAGAAGATTCCCCCTTTATAATAAGATGGCGCTATGATAAAGTTCAGAGTTCCTTCAGTTTCAACTCTCGACGGAAGGAGCCTGGAGGTTTCTGCCTTTAGCGAAAAAAAGGAGATTAGTGCCGAGGAGCGTGCGTTTCTGGCCGGTTCCTCTAAGGTTTTTTCGGCTGCACTTGAATCGCTCGAGGGCGTGCTGGGGAGGAAGTTTGCGATGCCTAGGCTTGGCATACTTGGCACGCAGCGCGAGGGTAACTTCGGGGTCGTCGATTTTTCTTCAGGCAGGCCGGCGATTCTGCTTAACCCGAACGAGCATATCTCAATAGGTGAGGCAGGGCATGAGCTTACCCATTACATGCGTTTCATCGTTCACGGCAAGGCGCATAAAGGCACCATGATGATACTCGAGGAGGCGTGCGCCATATTGGTAGAGGCGTCATTACCCTGTGCAGATAAGGCAGTAAGTCATCCCAGAAGCATACTTGGCTTTCTTTCAGAGTCTAAGAAGAGCCCTGATCCGTTTGATGCTGCCGGGTGGATAGTGGGCAGATTTGCTTCAAAGATGCGCCTGAAGGAGACTGCACTTAATTTTGTTGAGGCCGAAGAAGAAGCCCAGATTGGCATGTATGTCCTTGAACAATCCCTAAAGAATGCAGAATCCAGAGTAGATGTTTTCCAATGGGAAGACCACAGGTATGCACCAGTAAGACATAAGATAGGTGCAGGAGTTGCGCTTCTGGTGTTCATGATAAATCAATTCGATCCGGATAAGTCACTAAGGTACGCTGTGGGAAAAAATGTATCGGAGATAATGAGGGACATTTCCTACGCGATACGTAACAATGATTCCAAGATTATCGGAGAGATAAGGAAACTCAAGGCTTCTGAATAGGAACTGGTACACTACCAAAATTTTTTACGGGGGCTTTCGCTGCTTGTTTTTTCCGCCCTGAGCCTGAATTTTTCTTTTACTGGAACTGTGCCGTTCCCCCTGCATTCCCTGCATTCCCTCTCAAACGTCTTGCCTTTGCCTCCGCACTTCTCGCAGATCGTCGTCATCTGTAACCTTCCGAAGGGGGTATTCTGCTGTACATGCCTCTTCCCTGCGCCGTTGCAGGAAGGGCACTTTGTCAATTTTGATCCGGGCTCTCCGCCAGTTCCGCTGCAGTTGCCGCAGGTGCGGTAGTATTCAACTACAAATTCCTTGTCTATGCCCCTCTCCAGATCATTAAATGGAAGGTGGATATTCACTCCCGTCTGGCGCTGTGCCTCTCTGCCGAAAAGATCCCCAACAGTCCCGAATCCACCTGAGCCGAATATGCTTCCGAAAAGATCTTCAGGGTTAAAGCCCCTGAAGATGTCTTCCTCGGTAAACCGCTTATTGAATTGCTCATGCCCTACCGAATCGTACTGCCGTCTCTTTTCCGGGTCGCCCAGCACTGCATATGCTTCGTTTACTTCTTTGAACTTTTCTTCGGCGCCGCTGTCCTTGTTTCGGTCAGGGTGCAGTTTCATGGCCAGCTCCCGGTATGCTCGCTTAATCTCATCAGCAGAGGCATTCTTGCTTACTCCCAGGATATTGTAATAATCTCGCATCAAACCTTCTACTTTTTTACGCTACTTTGGATCCTGGGCTCCGTTTGCGGGGCTGTTTTCTGGGCTGGACGGACCTCCGGCGCCTGGGCTTTGGCCTTGGTCTGAGCCCTGGTACATGTTTGTGCCGATTTTCTTCATTATTTCATCTAGCATGGCGGCCCGTTCCTTTATTGCCCTGGTGTCGTCTTTCTTGAGGGCATCATCAAGATCTTCCTTTGCCTTCTGGGCTTTTTCCCTGTCCTCATTTGAGATCTTGTCCTTAAACTCTTTTAAGGTGTGCTCTGTGCGGTAGACAAGCCCTTCGGCCTCATTCCTCGCTTCTGCCTTTTCAAACTCCGCCTTGTCCTGCTCTGCATATTTTTCGGCTTCCCTCATCTTCTTCTCTATTTCTTCCTTGCTCATCTTCTGGGGAGCCGTTATCTTCGTGCTCTGTTCCTTTCCTGTTGCTTGGTCCTTTGCAGTCACGTGCAGGATGCCGTTAGCGTCTATATCGAACGTTACCTCTATCTTTGGCACGCCGCGCGGGGCGGGTGGAATGCCGGTAAGCTCGAAGCTGCCCAACGATATGTTGTATTTGGCCATCTTGTTATCTCCCTGGACAACGTGTATCGGCACCGAAGGCTGGTTATCTGAGGCTGTGCTGAATATGTTTGATTTTTTTACAGGTATGGTAGTGTTGCGCTCTATCAGGGGAACCGTTATCCCGCCTTCGACCTCTATCCCAAGGGATAGCGGGGTTACGTCTAGAAGGACTATGTCCTTTATCTCCCCAGTAAATACGCCAGCCTGGATTGCCGCGCCGAATGCCACCGCCTCCATAGGATCCACTCCGCGCTCAATCTTCTTGCCCAGCAGCTGCTCTACGTATCTCTGCACTATAGGCATTCTTGTGGGGCCTCCTACGAGAATTACCTTGTCTATGTCCTTCGGGTCCAGCTTTGCATCCTTAAGCGCCTGCATTACTGGTTTTGTTGTGCGCTCAACAATATGCACAACTATGTCCTCGAGCTTGGCTCTTGTCAAGGCGTAAGTGAAATTAAATGGCTTGTTCTCTTTTGTCATGCCAAGGAACGGCAGGTTTATTTCAGTCGAGAGAGTGGTTGAAAGCTCTATCTTTGCCCTCTCAACGGCCTCCTTGACGCGCTGAGTTGCCTGGTTGTCTCCAGATATGTCAAGTCCCTGCTTGAATATCTCGCCTTTTATGAAATCAGTAAGGGCAGTGTCCATGTCTGTTCCTCCTAGCTGCGTGTCGCCGCTTGTTGATTTTACCTCGAAAACGCCTCCGCCGAATTCCATTATAGTTACGTCGAGTGTGCCTCCGCCGAGGTCGTACACCAATATTTTCATTTCCTTTTCTTGCTTGTCGAGTCCGTATGCCAGGGCTGCCGCAGTAGGTTCATTTACAAGGCGTACCACTTCAAGGCCCGCAATTGCTCCAGCATCCTTGGTCGCCTGGCGTTGGTTGTCATTGAAATATGCAGGGACAGTGACAACTGCCTTGGTAACTTCCTCACCGAGGAATGCCTCTGCGTCTTTTTTTATCTTCTGCAGGATCATCGCCGAAAGCTCCTGCGGCGTATACTCGACCCTGCCGAATACCTTGTACTTGAAATTCTCTCCCATTTTTCTTTTGAATGCGGTTATTGTACCTTCAACGTTTGCAACCGCCTGTCTTTTAGCCGGTTCTCCGACTATTCTCTGGCCGTCTTTGGTAAATGCAACGTAACTAGGGAATGATTTTCCGTATAAGGACATTCCTTCGGCGCTGGGCACTAAGACAGGCCTTCCTCCTTCAAGTACTGCGGCAGCAGAATTCGACGTTCCTAGATCTATTCCTATTATTTTCATTCTATCACTCTTTATTTTTTGTTTCTTTTCCTCCTTCTTCCGCGTGGTCCTGTCCTTTTGAGACTATGACCGAAGCGGGCCGTATGAGTATGCCTCCCCATTTGTATCCTTTCCTGACAGTATCGAGTATCTCGCCTTCCGGCTTATCGCTATACCTTGTCATCACGATTTCCTGAAGATACGGGTCGTAGGAACTCTTGCCCTCAATCTCGGAAAGTCCTTCTTTCTTTAGTGCGGTGATCAGGTTGGAGAATACTATTTTCATGCCTTTTCCGTGTTCAGTGGAAATATCTGCATTTTCCATTGCAAGTTCTAATTCATCAATAACGGGGATGAGTTTTGCTGCGAGCTCGGCTTTCCCAAAGTTCTTTGCCTCAGACATTTCCTTTGCGACCCTTTTCTTGTAGTTGTCGAATTCGGCGGCCAGGCGGAGGAGCCTATCCCTCATTTCTGCAACTTCGCCGGTGGGGACAGATGATTGAGGCTCCGGAATGTGGGTATTTTCCGCTTTTTGCCCTGCTTCTGCCGCTTCTGCGTTTTTATCTTGATTTTCTTCCTTTCCCATTTAGATCACTTTCCATCATCCTGTCAAGCTTTTCTGCAAACAGTATCAGCCTATCAAAGGCCCTTGAGACCTCTGACTGCAGCTCCTCTATGGTGCTGGCCATGTCATTTGACCTAAGATAGTATTTCCTCCCTTTCCTTATGACTAAGCCTGAGTAGATGAACCTGTTCAGATGGTATATCACAGTACTGCGCGGCAGTTCCAGTTTGGAATTCAGGTACTTGCTTGTCACACCGGAACCCGAGAGGCTATTGCCGGCTATTTCCATAAGCATGATAGGCTCTACATCGTCGTTTCTTCCAGCCAGGTCGAACACATCGCAGAACCACTCCAGAAGATCCTCCTTTTTTTCAGGGGCAGGGCGTGCGATCGTCCGTATAACTAGCTTTTCGGTATTTGACATGCTTTTATCTATAAACAAGGAAATATATAAAGCTTTGTTTTATTTCAACAAAATCTTGCTAGGTTTTAAGATATTATGGCATAATCTGCAATGTGAGTGAAATGGCCAGGGCGCTGGACCTACGATGTTCTAAGGTAATTTTCTTAGGCATAAGGTTTATATATTGAAGGCGGCATTGCTTAATTGGGACTGGGATCCGCAACTGTCTGCGGGATTGGGGTAGATATGGCTGATGTAAAGCCCGCTATAATGAAAATTACCACTGGCGTGGCAGGACTCGACAAGCTCCTTTTCGGAGGGATACCGGAGAATAGCCAGGTTCTCCTCATAGGGGACGTGGGTTCTGGAAAAACGCTCCTCTCCTTTGAAATAATATACAGGAATGCGTTGAAAGGCATACATGCCACTTACATAACAACAGAGGAAAACAAGGAAACCCTAGTCAGCTTCCTCACATCTACGTTTTCTGGTTTTGACAAGATAAGGGATTTGGTCGATGCCAGTGTGATAGTCATAGATGAGAAGAAACTTCAGTATGCGATAAAAGGCCCTGAAAACATACAGACAATTGTGGCAGACATAATCAAGACGGCTTCGCGGAACCAGTCAAGGATAATGGTGATAGACTCATTCAGCCTGTTGCGCGCACTGTACCCGGATGACCGCTCATTTACCCGTGGAATGAACTATGTGACGGAGAGCATAAGGAACCAGGGAATAACATGTATAACTACGTTCGAATCAAGCGCGATAGGCGAGGACAACAGGGCTCCGGGGCTATTTGAGGAATCGATGTTTGACGGCATAATAAAGCTCTCGCGGAAGGCCTCTGATGATTCTGTGCTGTATAAAATATCCATCGTAAAGATGAGATACTCCGAATTCCTCAACTCTGAGTACAGATTCTCGATAACCCCATCAGGGTTTGAGATAAAGGAGGAGTTACCCAAATAAGCCCAAATACAGATGAAGGGTTTTATAGCCAACAGTCGAATCATATCTAGATGATGAGACGAGGTAATTCTGAAACGTGATGATAAAGAGAGTCTCTGATGTGTTTTTATGACAAGGAAGCTTTACTGGGAAGATGCTTATGCCAGTAGGTTTGATGCCGAGGTTGTGCGCTCCGAAGAGGGGAAAGTATGGCTTGACAAGACGGCATTTTATCCGACTGGAGGAGGGCAGCTGAACGATACCGGAACGTTGGTGTCTGGGGGGAGGGAGTACAAGGTTTCTGATGTAAAGAAAGATGGGGAGGAGGTTCTCCATGTGCTTGATGGGAATGGAAAAATAGATGTTGGAAGTCAGGTACAGTGCACAATAGATTGGGAAAGGAGGTATGCACTTATGAAGCACCATACTGCGCTCCACATAGTTGGTGCAATAGTCATGAAGGAGCACAGAGGAGTTACAACAGGAGGGCAGATAACCGAAACCAAGGCTCATCTTGATTTCGACTGCCCGGCGCTTGACAGGGAGCGTTCAATGGAAATCGTGAGAAAGGCGGATGTGGTGGTTGGGGAGGGCAGGGAGGTTTCTTCCAGATTCATAACAAGGGAGGAGGCTTTGTCGATTCCCGACCTCATAAGGACTGCCCCAGGAAGGGATCTGATTAACAGCCTTGAGAGGGTAAGGATAGTTGATATAAGCGGGTTTGACGTCCAGACAGACGGAGGCACCCATGTAAGGAATACGAAGGAGATCGGCAAGATATCCTTACTAGGCATTGAGAACAAGGGAGCCCACAGGAAGAGAATAATCATATCCTCCGTATTATGATATACTCATATGCCGGTCAGAAGGTACAGTATGCCGCCGGCTATCGCTATTATCCCAAGGCCTGCAGTTACATAGACGATCTTCGACTTTCCTGCTATTTTTATTAAGAAGTCTATAAGGAAGAGGCTTATTACAGTCGCGACTGCTATTGCAACAAGTATGCCGTATGTCCCTATGCCGGCCAAGGCAGATGAGATATTGCCTTTTGATACGATTACTGTCAGGCCGAATGCTCCCAGTGAGGCAAAGATACCTATCAGGAAAGAGAGCCTGAAGGCCTCGTCAGGCTCTACCTTCATTAGAAGCATTGCACTGGTAGTTATTCCGGACCTGCTGACGCCGGGAAGGGCAGCCAGTCCCTGTGCCACACCGATTAATGCGTAGTCCTTTAGATTCAGGTCTTTGAATTTCTTTTCTATCATGGATTTTGATTTCATCTTCTTCGAGTGCCTTATTATGAACGCGTCAGCGACAAGCACTATCCCTATTATCAGCATGGGTATGCCTACAGAGACAAACTGCAGCGAATCTGCGAAGAAGTATATCGGGACACCTATTATGAAAGTCGCGAGAGTGGCTATGAATACATACTTGAATAAGGATTTTTGGTCATGGCTGCCTTTGCCTGTCAGCACCAGGACAAGGCTCTTTATCTCCCTTCTGAAGTATATTACAGCAGCAAGTATCGTACCGACTTCCATGAACAGTCCGAACGTATATGCCTGGGAGAAGGAGAGCCCGAGCAGATATTGGGACGCTACAAGGACTTGCGTCTTGCTGCTTATTGGAAGCCACTCTGATATGCCCTGCACTACACCGATTATGGCAGATACTAGGAGCTGGTCTAGGCTTAGCATTGGAATCGTTCCGGACAGGTAAGTTATGCATGAAACTTATTTATAGTTGTTGTAGCCCCTGCAGATTATTCTGCAGAATACCATACCGTACCGTATTTTGTATCCTCCAGCGATATTTTATGCTCCTCGTAGACTGCCTTTCTTATGCTGTCTGCCTCTTTGAACTCCCCTTTGCGCCTTAGCTCGTCTCTTTTTTGTATTTTCGCCATTACGCCTTCGGGAATGGTTTTAAGGTATTTTTTAGATTCCAGGATGCCGAGTATACCAGCAAGCGTGGTTATTCTTTCGAGTGCGTGGGATTTTGCAGCGGCGCTAAGCGACTTTCCACCCTCTGCCAGCTTTCTGATTGTGAGTATGCCTGACCACAGCGCGGCGAGTGCACGTGGGGTGTCTATATCATCGTCCATTGCTTTGCCGAACTCAGAGTAGGCTGCGTCCACTGCCTCATTCAGTAGGCTGTCGTCATCTCCCGATAGTGCCTTGAAATTGCAGAAAAGGTTAAGGGAGGAGTTCATAAACCGTATCTTATCTGCAGAGGTTTTTATGAGGTCTTCGGTGAAATCAATCTGGCTGCGGTAGCTTGACGATGCAACCATCAGGCGGAGCGAGTCGGGTTCGTATTTTTCGAGGATCTTTTGTATGGTGATAAAGTTCTTGAGACTCTTGCTCATCTTTTCACCGCTAATGTTTAAAACGCCCGTGTGTAGCCAGTACTTAACAAAGGGTTTCAGGCCAGAGGCAGCTTCTGCCTGGGCTATTTCGTTTGAATGATGAGGGAATATCAGTTCGGTTGCGCCGCCGTGTATGTCGTATTGGGGGCCGAAAAAGGAATTGGTGATGGCCGTATCTTCTATGTGCCATCCGGGCCTGCCATTGAAGAGACTGGCAGATCCATTTATCATGAGAGTTATTTCCCATGAAGGCTCGCCCTCCTTTGATCGTTTCCAGACTGCAAAGTCGTATTGCTTCTTTTTTCCTTGGCCTGCCTCTATCCTGTGCTTTGTCAGTTCTTCAAGCTTCATTCCAGATAGTTTAGTGTAATCATCGAACGAGTCTACCTCAAAGTATACATCCCCTTCAGAGGCATATGCATTGCCGTTGTCCAGAAGCTGCTGTATCTGGGCCGCAATCTCCTTTATGTAGTCGTGCGAACGGGGATATGCGTCCACGTTCTTCTTAACGCCTATCCGCTCCATGTCTTGCATAAATCTTTCTTCGTATCTTGAAGACAGCGCAGAGGGGCTTTCCCCATTCTCCTTGGCTCGGGAAATTATCTTGTCGTCGACGTCGGTTATGTTCTGGATGTATGTAAGTTCGTATCCTTTGTGCCTGAGCCACCTGGCAATTATGTCAAATGCGATGTAGTTTCTTGCGTGGCCCAGGTGCGCGTCATCGTACACTGTCTGGCCGCAGACAAACATGCTGACCTTTTTCCCATGCATTGGGATGAATGCCTCCTTTTTTCGGGTTAGGGTGTTGTGGAAGCAGAGTTCTGAAGACATGGGAGCACTCAGGCGGTCGAGTTTACGAAAGTGCTGTTTATCACAATGCCGGGCGTCTGAACAGGGGTTTTGCTCTGGACGAAGTCTCCTATTGCAATTAGGTCGTGGACAGTGGATATTGAGCCTACAACCCCTGAGACTACCCTGACGCTGACGTTCTTGCAAAGCATGTTAAAGAGGGGAAGGGTGGCGTTTTCAAACGTGCTCTGGGGGTTATTGCCTCCGCTTGCGTTCAGGGTGTTGAAGTGCTCAATGTAATAGGGACGGCCTTGGTATAGGAGTTCGAGGTACAGCAGCGAACTGGGAGCCGAGCTTATCTTAAAGTCTAGATACGGTTCCCTTACTGCAAAAGGATTGGAAGTCAGGTTCCCGGTAGAGAGTGATATTCCTCCAACGTAGGTGGTTGCGAAATATGAGCCCCCATAGTTTGACCACGGCTGGCCGTAGTATTGATCATTCTGGTTTGCGAATGAGAGGTTGGTCGGGAGCGCCTTTCCTTGGGAATTTATAAAGCCCTGTCCAGTTATGTTCCACCCTGCATATGTGCCTGTGCCGAAATCCCCATTGTCTATTGGGAAGGTAGGGTTTGGAGAGACGCAGTTTATGTATGTAGTCTGATTGCGTGTGGTGTTGAGAGAGGTTGTATTGGTTGTGGCGTTTTGAGGCGCGGTTGTTTTGTTTGAGAGGGTGTTGGGGCTGGTGGGTGGTGAGGGAAGTATTACATGTGTCGGAGGGGCCTGAGCATGCTTGCCCAATAGAAGGAATGCAGCTACTACCAATACCACTAAAACCAGTGCAACTATAGAAAGCATTTTAACGTTCATGCGTACATCTCGTGATATAAAGGTTACCAAATCATATAATATAAATCTATTTGTACCAAATAGTATTAAACAATGGTGTTTACACTGGGAAGCATACCTAGAAAATGGAAGAAGAAGGGCAGAATGCGCTGGAAGTGGGTAAAGAAGAGAAGAAAGAGGGTAAAGCGCGCCCAGAAAAGAAGGGTAGGAGACCTCTGACCGTGATCCTGCCGCCTCTCCCCGAGAGAGGCCTTATGCCAGCAGTAGTACAGGCACCTGCAGGCATGTTGACCTGATATGCGTTAAGAGATACGGGGAAGGCAGGGCTTTTGATAGCCAGGAATGAATGCATAGAGCCAAGTTCTTCGCGGACAGAATGTTTTGAAGTGGGCAGATGGGTAATAAGCTCGTGATAAATTACAAGGCCTATGCAGAAGGGATAGACAAGGGGATCGAGATAGCCTATGCAGCCAGGGAGGCGGCAGATTCATACGGCGTTGATGTTGTGGTTGCCGCACCCTTCACTTTGTGCAGGGAGATATCTAGAATAACGCACACCATAGCACAGTCGATTGAGCCCATAGATCCTGGGGCGTTCACAGGCAGGGTGGGAGGATACGAGATACGCAAGGCAGGATGCTCTGGAGCACTCATAAACCATGCGGAAAACAGAAAAGCCGAAAGGGAGATAGAGGCGTGCGTGGAGGCCTGCAAGAAAAACATGCTTGAGTCTTATGTCTGCGTAGATGGAATAAGTGAAGCCAGGAAGGCGGTTGCGCTTGGCCCGTCAGCGGTTGCGTACGAGCCAAAGGAGCTTATCGGCAGTGGCATCTCCGTCTCTGGGGCTAAGCCCGATATAATAGGCGATTTTGTCAGGATAACAAAGGAACGCGAAGGAGTGGTTGCGCTTGCGGGCGCAGGTATTTCGAGTGCGAAGGACATCGAAGCATGCGTCAGGCTCGGCTGCGGAGGCGTCCTTGTTTCTTCCGCAGTGATGAAAGGGGACTTCCGCAGGGTAATCAAGGAGTTTGCAGAGGCACTTTCCTAATCGGTGGAGAGCTCCCTTGCAAGGGTTGATCTCTTCTTTGAAACAACGCGGTAGCCGCAGTATGGGCACCTAACCGCGTTCTTCTCGAGCGCCTTTATCTCCTTCCCGCAATGCACGCAGACGTATGCCATATTATCACAATCATTTATTTCCTGAAATCTTCGACTTCAGCCACTTGGTGAGCTCGGAGTGGAGCATGGACTTGCTGGTGTCTATGACCCGTATGTTCATGGTTGCCTTGTATTCCTCCTCGTTAAGGGTAAGTACAGGCGAGTATTTTGGCTCTTTAGCGAAGTGTATCTCAAGCCAGTGTATTTTTCCGCGAAGATAGTCCCTGACTATCTCCTCAGTCATAGGTATTGATGAAAAGCTGAATAGGATGCCATTGCACCAGTAAAGGGGCATGTTTCCAGAGGGCGTTATCCTCTCCCTGAGCAGATCATCCTTAGGGACCTCGACGACTTCGTGGACCACCAGCTCTTCTATAGGGGAGTATGTTACCTTTACCATTTCTACACCTGGTTTTTCCTAGCAAAGAGCTTGCCGAACGTTTCGCCGGCAGGGGTGTGGAACGTGTATGCACCTCCGGCAAAAGTCGCATCGCAGTAGCTGCAATGCCAGATTCCCGTGTCCTGGCGCTTTACTGCAGTCTTGCCGCACATGTCGCACCTGTACCTCGCTTTCTGCTGGTCAATTATTGCCCGTTCTCTCTTCCTAAGGCTTACCCCATATCTTATGCTCTTGTTTGCCATTTAGTCTACCCTTGATTTCGAGATAATCTGACGAAGCTCCTTGGATTTATCGAAGGTTGCCTCAACCAGGCTTTCGACTTCGCGAACGGTGAACGAGCCCATTAGGCCCTTCTGCATCGCCCTTACAGCGTTTTCGTCGTTGGCTATGGTGAGCCGAGCCTGTGAAAAATCCTCTTCGCTTCCGTCAGTATCAAGAAGGATTGTATCAGCAACCTTTGCAAACGTGCACGAGGTTGGGATATTCTGTATCTCAAGCTTCTGCAAGTTTTCCCTTATCACTTCTTTGTCCTCATATCTAGGCATCTTCGTGTTCTGTAGCGCTATTACTGCCGCAAGTGTGCCTGCATCGAAGAGATTGCCGTCATAGTTAAGCACGTATATGTCTATGAACAGATTCCACGCCTTGCCGTCCTCTATGAAGAGTTTTTTTAGGTCTACCGCATTTGACGCGCGGATGCCGCGGTCTATTACCCTTGCAAGCTCTATAGATTCAGCGGTCGGCGGACCGGCGTCGTACGAGTGGTGGGCCAGCGGAAGCAGTTCTGCGCCGGTCATTATGGTGCCTTCCTCCGGTTTGTCTCTCATTGGCTCCCCGACGCCTAGCTTTATGCCTGCAAGCACCTTGGTGTGGCCCATGTTTACCTCAGCTGATCCCTCGGCGTTGGGAATCTTTCCGACTTCGACCGCGATGTCCCTGAATGATAGGAGGCCACGGCCTCCGTCACGTATGCCCTTTGCAATTCTATCGCGTATATATTGTTCTGTTATTGTGGATATGTTCATATGCTCGCCTCGTATTTTGAGCTGACTTTCTCATATGGCCTCAGGAGAGCCTCCCGCTGTATCTTGGTTATGGTCTCGCCGGCCTTTTCGATCATTGTCAGTGCGGTGGTTACCTGCGACCTGCTGAGCGCGCCGTCCATCTGCAGGAGGGTTACCTCCTTTGTACGCGGGTTTATTGCAACTGGCATGTCAGCGTCGGAGTAATTGTCCTCTATCTTATTCATGTCAAGTATGATGGTCTCGCCGACTTTGCCTGCGGAGACCGCGTAGGGCATATCGCGCATCGGTATTCCGGAAGCAGCGAGCGCGACTGCAGCGCACGTTATCCCTGCTGCGCGAGTGCCTCCGTCGCTCTGCAGCACCTCCACGAATATGCTTATCTCGTTTCCCGGAAAGAGGTCGAGCAGTATTACATTCTCGAAGACCTCCTTGGTGACTTTGGATATCTCTATTGCCCTCCTGTTCATTCCAGGCCTGCCGTGCTCCTCGATTGAGGAGAATGGTGCCATAGTATATCTGCATTTGACAACTGCACGGTTGAGATTTCCAGTGTGCTTTGGAAGTGCTTCCCTTGGGCCGTAGATTGCCGCAAGTATCTTGTTGTTCCCCCATTCGATGTAGGCCGAACCGGCGGCGTTGCGTATCGGATTTGATGTTATTTTTATTGGGCGCAGCTGGTCAGGCATCCTTCCGTCTAGCCTTTTTCCGTCGATTATAAGTTCTGGTTTATCCATTGATTCACTCTCTATTCTGCTGCGTTGATACGCCAACCATCTTCGCTATCCTCTCAGTCAGGCCGGGCACATGGGACTCCTCCTGTATCCTCATTATCACATTTGTCGCAAGGTCGTAGTCGCCGCCCTTGAGCCAGATGAGGCCGTTGGTGCCTACTGAGATGCTCGATTTTGTGCCCTCGCCGATCATCTTTATCATCGTTTCGCCCTTGCCGAGTATCCTAGGGACCTTGGACGGCTTCACGGCGAGCAGCTTTCCGCCGTAGAGCACCCTGGGTCTTATCAGTATTATGGTGCCAGTCTTGTCAAGCTCTTTCACTGTTGCCTCTATTATGTCGTTGTTTACTATATTGCCTTCGGTAAACTTAGATATTATGAGTCCCTTGTATGGCGCGTTAAGGTTTATTAGGTCAGTGTTTAGTTTCGCTTCCTCGACTATGCCTATGACCTTCTCTCCGGGGCGCGGATACCATAGCCCCTCTACCGGAATCAGGCTGCTGGCGCTTTCGTCATATAGCCCAATTACAGTAGAGCATGTCTTGCCGTTTTCCACTACAGTGTGATCTAGCCTGAGAGGCTTGTCTGACAGCATTTCGCCTGGAATTACTAGTTTCTTCATCAAACCACGTTAGATTGTATTTATCTGGGCCTCGCCCTTGGTGAGGCTGTTTATCTTGTCGAAAAACTCCTGTTTTAGACCTGCCGGAAACTCCAAGTTTGCCTTCAGGGAACCGTTATTCTGCCACTCTTCTGACTTAAGGCCGTACTGCTTGAGTGTGCCGTAGCACCTGTTTGCATATGAAGCGGGGATTTCCACTTCTATTTTTGCAGTGGCGAACTTTATCGGAAGTATCATGTTTATTTTCTTTATTACTACGTCGACCTGTTCGGTTGCGTTTTTGAATGGGTCTATTGAGACTCTTGCCTGCTCCATCGCATTCTCGATGCGCGCCGGGGGGTGTGGCGCGTTGGTTCTCGGGTCTATCGAATTTATTGCTATTATGTTGATTATCTGTTTTCTTTTCTCATCTATAAGCTTGTGCCTCTGTTCGGTGGTTATCGGCACTTCGCCTTTCTTGAGTATTGTTTCAGCTATCTTTGAGAGGTCTTCTGTATTGAATGTCTTGCGTATCTTCTCCTGCGTCTGCCTTTCGCCCTTGTTTGCGTTCTTGAATATCTCCTCGGTTTGAAGGACCGAGATCGCATCCTTCCTCTTTCCGGTGATATACTCATAGGCCATGTCAGAATCGACGAATATCTCGAATTCTTCTCCGTTCTGCGAATACTTTGCTATTACCGTCTTTGACATTTTATCTACAGGTATTTAGAGAGTTCGTCAGTTTCTAAGAGGCGGTAGCCCTCGCCATCCCTTATGCAGCCTACGTCCATGCTGTCGGCGATGAGCTTCGCTTCGGAAACCTTTTTTATTATCTTTATGCCGAGGGCAATGCAGTCTTCCGTAGACATGTTGTCCTTGTATTCTTTTACAAGTATCTCAGTTGCAGTCTTCTTTCCGGAACCTATTGCGTCTGCCTTGTATCCGAGCATGGAGGCTCCGGGCTCTATCTCATAAAGCATTGGGCCGTTGTCCATCCCGCCGAGCAGGAGGGAGACCGCATAAGGCCTTAGGCCGCCGTACTGCGTTGCCTGCATCATGTACGATGCTATCTCCTTGGTTATCGACTCTACCGACTTGACATCTTCATAAACTAGCCGGTGGTTCTGCGCTACGAGCCTTGCCCTGTCTATTATGTGAAGCCCGTCAGCAACAAGCCCACTGTAGGTTGCGCCGATGTGCGAGTCTATCCTAAACACCTTCTGCACTGTAAGCGGTATTGCAAGAGGCTCGGTAACTACCTTGTGTGCAACGAAAACTATGCTGTCTTTGCCTATCATGCCTATCGATGTTGCGCCTTTCCTTACCGCTTCTTTTGCGTACTCTACCTGGAAAAGCCTCCCATCGGGATTGAACATGACTCCCCTATCATAAGCCTGTACATTCGGATACATATGTGCACCTTTATAATTGTCTATAATTAGAATATTTTAGAATCTCTAATCCATAATTTATGGCATTGAAAGCTTATATAGCTTACTAATAAGGCAGGCATGGAAATTGTATTAGACATAGTCCTCGCTGTGAGCAGGAGTGCATCGGAGATTTTGGGCTTTTGGGCTGGCATTGCTTGAGTTAGGCAGGGTGCTATTCGCCCACGTTTATCGCATATGTACCGTTGGCGGTTATTGCGAGCTTCTTGGCTATCTCCGACTTTTCGACGTTCATTATTACTACGTATCCGTTCCATTTGGACGTGAGGTTTGACGAGCCGCACATAGGGCAGACGTCCCCCTGGGCTATGATGACTTTGCAGTTCTTGCAGGCTTTTTCCATTGCATCACTTTCTTCTCGGCCTTCTCTGCTGCCTGAAGTCTTTCTTGGGCTTTGGTGGTTCCTTTGCCCACTCAGGCTTGCCGAGACCTTCCGGCCTCATGGTCAGCGCTATCTTCGTGTCTTTTATGTTGCTCTTCAGGCTTATGGTAGACACTCTGACGTAGACCATGTCGCCTTTCTTTATGGTTCTGCCGCTGTTCCTAAGCACAAAGTTTCCTGCTTTCCTGTCGTGCGTTATGAAATCGTTGGTTATCTGAGAGAGA
>DAHXKV010000046.1 GCA_027366155.1 Microcaldota archaeon | reverse complement strand
TTGGCTTAGATAGCTTGATTGTTGTGTTTTTAGTTTTCGAATGTACCTAAACTAGGGCTTTGGACTTTTTGCTAAACGACCGAACTTATTTTGAACCCTGCCGTTACACTGCCATGCGGAGACAGTAGGCAGACTTGCGTTGGCACGTCAGGCTGTATTTAAAACTGGCAGGGTTACCTCCTGCCTGCATTCTCGACGGCGGCACGAATTTCTTCATAGTTGGGCTCCACGGTGGGATCGTCTGAGACCCATTTATAAGTGACAATACCTTTGGAGTCTGCAACATAGACGGCCCGCTTGGCCGCCGAGTATCCTTCCAGATTTGCGAAATTCTCAAGAATTATGCCGAATTTCTTTACTGCTTTTCTCCTGTAGTCGCTGAGAATAGAGAAATTGAGGCCGTTCTTTTCCTTGAAGCCCTTGTTTGAGAATGGGCCGTCAACGCTTATCGCATATACTGCGCCATTCATGGAATTAAAAGCAGCCATGCTGTCCCTGAACTTGCAGAGTTCCGAGGTGCATACCCCAGTAAATGCTCCAGGGAAGAAAGCCAAGACAAGCGCCTTTCCTTTTCCCTCTTTCCTTATGTCTACTTGCTTAAGCTCAGTGTCAACCAAAACAACTTTCGGCATGCGTTCTCCAATTTCTACCATACAAGCACCAATCAGATATGGATTGTTGGATATAAAAGATTGTCTGTTGCCTGGGCCGAGCGGGTTTTATTGCAGAGTTCGTTCCAGGATTTCGCCTCTGGCCCCACCCTTCCCAGTAGGTAGTTGACACGTTGTGACATCCTCCAACTCGTAAACGGTATGGGCTTCCTCTGCGTTTATGCAATCACTGCATCCCGCAGAGGGTGTGTTTGTCGGTTCTCAGTTCTTCGAGAGTTGCCTCCTGTTGATGCCTTACATTGTCTCCCTGAGCGTGACTTCCCCTCTGCCCGAGGATGGCTCTCTTGAGTATCTTTATTGATGCGTTTATGTCTCTGTCCTTTGACATTCCGCATCTTTGGCAGGCATGTGTTCTTTCCGAAAGTGGCATCTCCTGAATGTTGCCAGAGGCAGGAATATCCAGAACGAGTAGTTCAGCATTAACTCTCGGGCACTTTTATCTGAATCTCATGGAATCGAGATTCATAGGGGCCCTTGTTTCCATCCTGAACCTGTTGTTGAGAGACCTTGCAAGGTCGTCGCACTTGCTCTCCTCCCCGTGCATGGTGAAGATTTTCTTAGGGTTGGGCCTGAGTTTCTCCACGAACTTCATAAGCTGGAGCCTGTCGCTGTGTCCAGAAAAGCCTTCCATTGTCTTGACCTGGAGCCTTATTTTTATTGGTTCAAGCTTTCCGTCTTCGTTAGGTAGCGCAACTTCGGGAAGGCCGTTCTGTACCCTCCTACCAAGGGAGCTTGCTGCATTGAATCCGACGAATGCAACCATGTTCTTCGGATCTTCGGCCATTGCCTTGAAATACTCAAGGCTGACTCCGCCATTAAGCATTCCGCCGCTTGCAAGCACTACCGCTGGTCCCCGTTCCAGGATTTCGCTTCTCTCCCCCTTGGCAACCTCAAATATCTCACTCTCGAACGGGGAGTTGTTGCTGAGGATGCGCTTCCTGAGGCTCATTTTCATGTACTCCGGGTAGGCAGTGTGGATTGCGCTGGCTTCGAGTATCATCCCGTCAAGGAAGATGGGTGCGTCCATTTTGTAGTTAGGGTTGTTTGTTATGTAATTCTCAAGCACGAGCGCTAGCTCCTGGCTCCTGCCCACAGCAAAAAGTGGTATGAGGACCTTTCCGCCTCCGGCTATGGTCCTCTTTATCGAATCCATAAGCTCTATCTCCGCCTGGGCCCTGTCCTTCGTTATGTCCTTGTGGCCCCCGTAAGTGCTTTCTATGAAAAGGGCGTCTATCCGTGGGTACCTGGAATCTGCCTGGTCGAAAAGCCTCGTGTATCCGTATTTCATATCGCCGGTGTGCACTATGTTGTACAGTCCTTCGCCTATGTGGAGATGGACAATCCCGCTGCCGAGTATATGCCCTGCATTATGGTATGTAAGCTTTATTTCATCGGTGACGTTGGTCACTTCCCCGTAGTCACGGGTTATCATGTGCATCAGCATTGTCTTTATGTCTTTTTCGCCGTAAAGCGGCGTGCCGCCAGTCTTCTGTACAAGCTTTACATAGTCATAAAGGAGCAACGCTGCAAGATCCCTGGAAGGCGGGGTGCAGTATACGGGGCCCTGGTATCCGAATTTGTAAAGGTAGGGTATGAAGCCCATGTGATCCATGTGCGCATGGGTGAGAACAACCGCGTCGAGGTCATTTATGGTTATGTTTGCACTGTCGAGGTATGGGAAAGCCTTGTTCTGGTCCCCTCCCGCATTGGCGTCCAGGCCGCGGATTCCGGGCTCGGGGCTTATCCCGCAGTCTATGAGTATCTTAGAGTGGTTTGTCTCGAGGAGCAGGCAGCTTCGCCCAACCTCCCTGAATCCTCCAAGGCCGGTGGCTTTGAGCCACTCGCTCTTCATTACCACCCTGTTTATCTTAACGCCGGTAGTCTTGAGGAACTTCTTCCTGAAGTCCGATTCCCTGAACAGCAGCTGCCTAACCCCGTTTATGACGTCGCTGTTCATT
The DNA here is from genome assembly GCA_027366155.1 of Microcaldota archaeon. Lineage (GTDB taxonomy): Archaea > Micrarchaeota > Micrarchaeia > Micrarchaeales > CABMGC01 > JAJZIZ01. The sequence continues at coordinate 27,454 of DAHXKV010000046.1, read as the reverse complement.
GTAGGGGTGCGCAGCACCTTTGGGAGCCATCTCGTCTCGTTTATTATCCTGACAAGAGTCACGCCCCCTTTCCCTATCACGAGCCCTGGCTTCATGGCTTCGATATAAACCTGTGAGAACTCCTTTTCGAAGCGTATTTTCTCCTCTTTTATTCCAGCGTCGGGAGGTACTATCTCGATGATCTTCTTTACAGCTTCCTCTTCGCTCATTAGCCGTGAGGCCTCGGACCTTACTATTATCCTCTTTTTTATTGTTGCGGAGATGCTGCGTATGACAGTCTCGTCATTGTATACCTGGGTGACGTCCTTTACGTATACGGCTATGTCAGGCCCCTCGAACTCAACATCGACCACTTCAGCGGCCGCAGGTATGAGTTCCTTTACTTTTTCGAGAAGGTCTTTGCTTCCCTTGCCCTCGTTTCCCGAGTATATACTGTCCACTAAATACCCCATTATTCAAAAGAAAATTTTCTACGCAGAATGACACTTTTTATTTAAGCATCTTTTCTATCTCATCCTTGCTGAATTCCCTGTAACCTTTCTTTGTTATTGCAACAACCTTCATGCCATCGCCTGTTGCCGAGTCTTTTTTCATGGCTATCTTCAACGCCTTGGCGAGATGCTTGGCCGCATCCGTAGTGGAGAGATCCGGACTGTAGATGCTCTCAAGATATCCTGTCGCTGCAATCGAGCCGCTGCCCGTGGAGGTGTAGCGTGACTCCTTTATGTAGCCTCCTACAGGGTCTATGTCATATATCTCCGGCTTGTCCCTGTTGAGCCCTCCGAGTATGAGTTCTACCATGTATGGGTACATCTTGCTTTCCTGAAGCACAAGTGAGAGGATGGATGTTGCTGAAGAGGGAGTCATCGGCTTTGACTCATTCATCTGGTATAGTTCGCTCTGCATTTTAAGAAGCTTGACGAGATACTCAGCATCGCCGACTCCGCCCGCAATGGTCATTGCCAGGTTATCGCCAATCTTGTGAATCTTTATCGCCTCGCCGCTGGATATGTATGTGCCGTATGTTGCCCTTACGTCTGCGCCCATCACGACGCCGTCAGTACAAACTATGCCTATAGTAGTTGTACCATGCCTTATATTCTCGGTCACATTTTTATAATCCATAAAGAACCCTCAAAAACAACGTTCAGGTAAATGATAAATTAAAAGAAAAAACAAACCACCGAACCAGCCAGAATAAGGCCAGAACTTCATACTATTAAACTACCATTACCTATAAAATACTTGCTATCTTCCCCTTGTATGAGTTCGGCGTATGCGAATGTCCTGTGAAGCTTTGTTATCTTTACTTTGTGTATCTTGCCTATCCTCGCCTTTGCATTCTTGACAAAAACGACTATGTCGTTTATCCTCCCAATGCCTTCGCCTTTTGGGCTCCTGGCATTGAGCAACATGTCATACATTTCCCCTTCCACAAGTCCATCTGCCATTTTTATCCCCTTTAACACTTCTCTGAAACCTTTGCGGAACACAACTGTATTTCCGCTTCCCCATATGAATATAAACAGTAAGATATTTAAATCTTTTCTATAAATTTCCCTAATTTACTGGTTTGGTTGAATAAAATACAAAAGATTGCACTAATTTCCCGATACGGTTATGTTTCTGAGGCCGAAGTTTAGGTATGGGGAATAACCGCGCGTGCCGAAGGTCGCGTTGCTCTGGTAGAAGATTATCTGGCTAAGGCCTTCAGGCAGCAGGATGTTGGCGCTGTAGTTTCTGGCCGTCTCGTTCATGAGAAATGAGGAGAGGGGAAGATTGTTATTGTTCAGAAAGACCTCGACTGGGGCGCTGGGATAGTAGGTCATGCCTTCCATGCGCACTGTTGCAGAGGTGTTTTTCGGGGCAAATACAGTTATGGCACGCACATTGTTTCCGTACCACATAGAGGCAAAACTTGTGTTGCATGGTTGTGATGCGGTGCAGAACTGGTACCCTGGAACCCAGACGCCGGATATGTAGGATACCATATTGTTTTCCCCTCCGGCGTTCTCGGCAAGTCCAGAGTCGAAGATAGTGACATTGGAATCTTCGTAGACTGGGTTTCCGAAAAGGCCGTACAGGTAGTTTAGGAGCCCGCTGAGCCTGCTCTGATTGTATGCGCTGGCATATGCATTGTTGATTACCGCAACCATGCCCACCTTGTTTGCGGTGAGCCAGAAGAGGCTCAGCTTTGAGTAGTTTTCGAGTATAGGGTATGGATAGATAAATCCGTAGCCGCTTTCCAGATAGGAAGAGGAGACTATGAGAGGGACATTCTCAAGGAGCTGCTGCTGGGTGGAATTCTCCCGTGTAGTGTATCCGCCGAGGATTGGCTTCATAAACGAGGTCTGGTAGTACATGGACTCCCCGGGATAGAGGAAAGAGCCGGATGTTAGATTTGGCAGTGCAGGCAGCACAAGCACCGAGAAATTGCCGCCTACGCTGGAAATGCTTTTGTATAGTTGGGGTATCTGGGCATTGGTAGTAAGCTGCCCTGCAAACGAGGCCGAGAGAGGCATGCCGTTGTACTCTATAAATATTATTGCAGAAAAGACGAGTGCAAGGAGAATTGCATTTTTGCCGTACTTGGTCTTGGAGAGATGGTCAAAGCCTATAGCTGCCAGAATTGCAAGGGCCACCGTGACTATGACATCAAACCTCCCGGGTTCCCTTACCAGGTTGAAGAGAGGCACTGCCCTGTAAACCGAGTAAAGGGTGGGTATGCCAGTCGCAATGCTTCCTAATTGTATATTTGGACCGAGGGCCATGAGCACAAATACTACGAATATGCCTATCCAGTACCTGATGTCCCTGAGTCTGTTTTTCCTGTGCTCATGGTAAAGCGCGAGGATCGCGAGTACGATTGCCGCGTAGCCCAGGTATGAGACCTTCTCGGTGATGTCCGGGGAATAGTTTATTCCCTGGTACGTTGTAGTGTATACCGGATAGACGTAGCCCTGTGCCAGGTTGTGGAATATGCCGTTGTAGTAGCTTGGGAGGAAGAAGGAGAGGAGGTTGTCGCTGTAGAGCATGTTGTGTGCAATGTCGGAGAGCTGCCCTGCAGATGACAATGAGCCGCTGAGCCTTCCCGACATCAGTATAAAGAATGGTGAACCCAGGACAAGTATGAGGATGCCAAGGAGCGCCATGTTTTTGATGAACTCCTTGTTAAAGACCTCGTTCCTTTCGAGTAGGGCCATCAGTACCAGGGAGACAACGCAGAAAAACACCATGATTATCCCCTGCTCGATGTCGCCCATGAAGGTAAGGAGGATGAAGGCGATTGCGGCATAAAGCGCATATCTCCTCTTTTTCGTCTTGACCATCATTAGGAAGAACAGGATGAAGAGAGGAATGAACTCGATCATGGTCCACTGGAGATGGGAGTAAGACTGCGCTATGTGCATCGGGCTGAACGCGAATATCAGGCCTGCTATGAAAGCCGAGTAGTTATTGTTTACCAGATACTTGGAAAGCATGAACATGAAAAGGCCGCCGAGGGCGAAGCTCAGGAGAAGGAGCGTGTTGTACGTTGCAGCGATACCAACTAGAGCCTGGAGCGGCGCAGTGACTATTCCAGCAAGTGGGACCATCGTTTCGGAGACGAGATTTGCGCCCTGCGGGTAGAAGAGGAAGTTGGTGAAATATGGGGAGCTGTGCAGTGTGAAGGCCGAGAAGGGAACCCACCAGAGGCTCCAGAGGCTCTGATAAACGTCTCCTCCGCCATTGACAACCAAGCCGCTGAAGTTGGTCGTGATGGGCCAGAGCATCACCAGTGCGATGAAAAGATAGATTAAAAAGGCAGCAAGTTCTGGTTTGTGCTGGCTAACTGGATGCATGTCAAGGCGCATTGAATCAGACAGACCAAATTATGATACTCTTGTAAATATAAACCTTGACTAGAAATCTATAAGCGGCTGCATCTGATGAAAAAAAACGAAGGCATCGGAGTATCGTCCGCAAGGCTCCTTTCTTCGCTCTACCTGGGACAGATTGCAGGTGTCATAATAACCGTGGTGACATTCGTAGCCGCAACGAGGATCATGGGCCCTTCGCTGTACGGCGCATATACGTTCGCGTTCGGCTTCTCTGCGTTTGTGGATTTCGTAGGCAACTTCGGGATAGGCACATACCTTGCAAGGAACCTTGCCAAATATTCGTACCAGAAGGACGAGAAAGGCGTTGTGAAAACCCTTATGACTGGCTATTCCATACTTGTCCCGATATCTCTGCTGCTTACGCTGATAGGCATTGCTGCAAGCGGCTATGTAGCCAAATCGCTCTTCGCTGAACTCGGAATAGCCCCCCTGACGCTCATGCTCGCCTCTTCGATAATAATATTCTCCACGGTTGAGAGTACCACAGTTCACGCACTCATAGGCCTTTCGAAAGGAAAGCTCGCCTCGTTCATTGGCGTTTTTGTTGATCTGCTTCAGCTGATAGCCGTCGTGACGCTGCTCCTGGCAGGGTACGGCTTGAACGGCGCGATTGTCGGAATGTTGATAGGCTATGCGGCTGGCGCAGTGGCTGGCATCCTGCTCATATACAGCAGCCTGGAGCAGAAGTCTTGGCTCGTGCTGGAGATGCCTAAGCTTGCCGAGGTAAGGAAGGCGTTGCGTTTTATAGTCCCGATGAGCCTCAACAACGTCCTTAATTTTGGCATGTCCAACTTTGCAATACTCTACTTGAGCCTGTTCGTAAGCAAGGCAGTCCTGGGCAATTACGGCGCTGCTCTGAAAGGACTGGGCTTCATCGCAATCTTTTACAGCACCATGAGCACAGCGCTGCTGCCCATGTTCACTAAGGCTGGCGCGTCAAAAAAGAGAAGGGACTCTGGGGCTGCTTACAACCTGATAATCAGGTATTCGCTTATGCTTACCCTCCCTTTCATAGTATACATGGCAGTTATGGCTGGACCGGGGGTTGGCATCCTGCTCTCCAGCTCTTACAAATCAACAGGGTTCTTTCTTTCGCTTATAGCTGCAGGCGCCGTTATAGACGCCTTCCAGTACTACATCTCTAACCTCCTCATCTCAAGAGGCATTACAATGCCCCTGGTGAAGTCCATCTTAATTTCGAATATTGCCCAGTTCATTGCGCTTGTGGCGCTTGTCCCGCGGTTTGGCGTGCCAGGTGCAGTAATCTCGATTTTCTTCGTTGGCCCGCTTATAGAGAGCGTATTGTTCGTCTTGCTTGCAAAGCGCCTGATGTCGTTCAGGCTTGAATACGTCAAGACGGTACTCATATTTGCAGGAAACGTTCTGCTTGCCCTGCCCCTTTATCTGGCGCTGCTTGTGGGAAATGGAACCCTGGCCCTGCTGCTTGGGGCTGCGGTGCTTGGCATCGCATATCCGGCAATATTGATATTCATAGGCGCGATTGCCCAGTCAGACCTGATTATAATATCAGGGATATCCAAGAAGATACCTCCGCTCAGGGTCCCTGCGGCTCTGGTGGAGGGCTATATGCGCATGCTTCTGAAGGCAAAGGGATCTTATGGAAGTTAGGGGACATAAGCAGAGCACAGACCTGGCAAGGAAGGCAGCTTCTTCGGCTTCCTCCATTGTTGCTGGCAAGATAGTATCGGCCCTGATACAGGCGGCAATGTTCGTGGTGGTGGCGCGGCTGCTCGACCCTAGCGGCTACGGCATATATACAATCCTGATAAGCATAGCTGCATTCGTCGGGGCTTTCGGCTCGCTTAATATAGGCGTATACCTGAATGAGAGGATACCGTTCTTTATCTCAAAGGGCAAGAAAGGCGAGATGAGGGTTGCGCTGGGAGACAGCCTAATCGCAATGACTGCCGCAGGGGTGGGTTTATTCATACTCGGCTCTGCCCTGAGCCCGGTGATAGCCCATTACGCCCTGCCTTCCGCTTCCTATTACCTAATAATCCTTGCAATGTCAAGCGTAGTCTTTTCGTTCCTCTTCAACCTGCTGAACTTCGTGTTGGTTGGTCTCAACGACGGAAAGAACACGGGGCTTGCCTTGGTCCTCTACTCAGTCTTCCAGGCCGTGTTTGCAGTAGGGCTTGTATATGCAGGGTTTGGCATCACCGGCGCAATGGCAGGCTACATAATCGGGATGCTTGCGGCGACAGCATTTGAGTTCTTCGTGGTAATGAGAGGCCCTGGATTCGAATTTGCAGTGAAGGGCATGGGAAGCCGTGTTATACGCATGCTTAGGTTTTCTATGCCACTGACTTATTCCAACATACTTTCAACGTTGGTATCAAACTTCGCAGTCATACTCCTCGGGCTGATAGTCCTTCCTTCTTACGTAGGAGCATATGGGGTTGCTTCCAGAGTAGGCACTGTGATTGATGTGCTTGCTGGTTCGGTGGCCATAGTCCTGGTCCCTATGTTCTCCGAGGCCATACACAACAAGGGCCTGAGTTCCAGGCTGGGCAAATTCTTCGACTACTCAGTTTACTTCGGCTTGCTCTTCACTGCGCCGATGATAGCATACATCACCGTATTCGCCAATTACTTCATAACCACGCTTTTTACGCCTGCTTACACGGCTGCAGTCCCATACATGCAGCTTACGGGAATAGGTCTGATACTGGGCATCTTCGGCACTTATGCCATGCAGCTTGTCATAAGCACAGGGAAGACATCAAAAATTTTCAGGTATTCTGCAATAGTTGCGATTGTTGAAACGGTTTCCATGTTGGTGCTTGCCCCGATCTTTCACGTGTTTGGCGTGATAATCTCGATCCTCTACATAGGAGGCATGACAACAAACCTACTCTTCATGAATTATATAAGGCAGCTTGGGATAGAGACGAGGATGTGGAGATACATAAGGGTGCTTGGCGCAAACCTTGCGCTAGGGTTGCTCCTCTTCCTCTTCCTACAGTATTTTAGCTCTGCCAACAGAGAGGCGATGGTAGCGGCAGGAGTTGTCATCTCAATTGCAGCCTATCCGCCCATCCTTTCTATTATGCGTGCAGCCAGCAAGGAAGATGCACTCCTGCTTAAAAAAATAGGTGCAGGAATACCAGTATTCGGTGTCGCTCTGAAGCTGCTTGTCTCGTATGCACTTTACTTCTTCTGATTCTTCGCCGCTAGCGAAGCTGCCACAAAGCCCACAAAAAGTGGCGCTGGGGCCTCAAGCCTTGACCTGAGTTCAGGATGCGCCTGGGTGGCTATTCCGAAAGAGTCTTTCCACTCTATGAATTCTACAAGTTTGCCATCAGGCGTTGTGCCGGCAATGCGCAGGCCCTTTTCTTTCAGCTTGTCGCAATAAGAATTATTGAATTCGTACCTGTGCCTGTGCCTCTCGCCTATTTTATCTGTGCCGTAGAGCTTCTTGGATACCGAGTCGCTGGAGAGCAGGCACTCCCAGAGTCCTAGCCTCATGGTACCTCCCTTCTTGTCGACGCCCCTCTGCGAAGGCAGGAGGTGTATTATCTTGTTCTTTGCGTCTTTCTCGAACTCTGTCGAGTTGGAGTCCTCAAGCCCGGCCACGTTTCTTGCATATTCTACCGCCATCAGCTGCATGCCAAGGCAGATTCCCAGGTAAGGCACCTTGTTCTCGCGTGCATAGCGTATCCCGTTTATCATGCCCTCTATGCCGCGGTTCCCGAAACCTCCAGGCACAAGGATCCCGTCCAGTCCGGAGAGGAGTGAGTCTGCGTTGCCTTTTTCCAGGTTTTCAGATTCGATCCAGTTGAGATTTACCCTTGAGTTGGTTGCCGCGCCTGCGTGCACAAGCGCCTCTTTTATACTAGCATACGAATCTATCAGCTCGGTGTATTTTCCAACTATGCCTATTGAGACCTCAGTCTTCGGCGAAAGCACCTTTTCGACCTTTTCCTTCCACTTTGCTATTTTAGCGTTGTTTGGCTTGCTGGAAAGCCCGAGAACGCTGAGGAGCTTCAAGTCGAAATCCTGCTCCATGAAATGGAGCGGCAGGCTGTATATTGTTCCTGCGTCAGAATCATCTACCACCCTGTCCTCGCTTATGTTGGCGAAGAGTGCAAGCTTGGCGCGGGCCTTTGGATTGAGCTTTTCCCTGCTCCTGCATATTACAAAGTCAGGCCTTACCCCTGCCTGAAGGAGGAGTCTGTAGCCTACCTGGGCAGGCTTTGTCTTCTGCTCGCCGACTACTTCCAAGGCTGGCGCATATGTAAGGTTTATGAATACAGTCTGATGCTTAAGAGCAAGCTGCCTTACGGCCTCTATGAAATAGCTGTTTTCTATGTCGCCTACCGTGCCCCCGACCTCTATCACAATGACATCGGGTTTCCGAGTTCTTTCCACGGCTTCTATCATGCTTATGGCTTCGTTAGTCAGATGGGGTATTATTTGTACGTCTTCGCCAAGGTACTCGCCCTTCCTCTCTTTTGCTATCACCGAGCCGAAGAGTTTTCCGCCGGTTATTGAAAGGTCGCCGGTGAGGCTCCTGTTTGCAAATCGTTCATATATCCCAAAATCCATGTCCACTTCGCTCCGGTCGTCAAGGACGAAGACCTCCCCGTGTCGGTATGGATTCATGGTGCCGCAGTCGTAGTTGAGGTACCCGTCAAATTTTATGGGCAGCGCATCGTGGTCGTAGAAATCAAGGAGGCGCAGAATCGAGGAAGTAACAACCCCTTTCCCGAGGCCGCTCATCATCGAACCTAAAATTACTACATACTTGGTAGGCATGAAGCCTATTTGTAGGTAATTATTAAAATAGGTGCCCTACCTGTTATTACCGCAATTACAACGCCAGCCTAAGCTAAAAATTAATAAGTCTGCCTGCAACATAAGTAGCGTGATAAGATGAAGGCAGATCCAGGAAAAGACGCACCGAAGAGAGTGAATGCATTTATAGAGATACCAAAAGACAGCTGCGTCAAGTATGAATATGACGAAGATTCGGAAACCATGCGTGTTGACAGGATACTGCATACGTCAATGGTATATCCGCACAATTACGGATTCATTCCGGGCACACTCGGGGAAGACGGAGATCCTCTTGACATAATGGTCTTGAGCTCAGTGCCTTTCGCCCCGGGAGTCATGGTGAGTGCGGTCCCAATAGGCCTGCTGCAGATGAAAGACGAGGAGGGTGTAGACACAAAGATAATGGCTGTTCCTGAAGCAAAGATAGATCCCGAATACAAATCAGTAGAGGAGGTTTCAGACTTGACAGAGCACACGCGCAGCGCCATATCACATTTCTTCTCGTATTACAAGAGCCTTGAGCCTGGAAAGTGGGTTGAGTTGGGAGGATGGAAAGGGGCCAAAGAAGCCCGCGAGCTTATCTTAAAGTCGATTTCGGAAAGTACGGAAGAGTAGAATGAGGGCATTTCACAGCACCTTAAAAGGCCCCGAAGGGATATGCTGCATTATGTAGTCTATGTTCTCGTAGCCCAGCTTCTTTGAGACCGCCTTCGCAGCATCCGACTTTTTCGAGGTGCCGGTGCCAAGGTATACAATGTTGGCTGTGCCGATTTTCCTGCATGTTGCTTCTGGAGCCACTTCCAGTTTGCCCATAGGGCATCCTTCCCTGCTTTCGATAAATGCGCCTACGCTTAATGCCATATTCTTGTACCACTCGCGTTCGCCCTTTAGCAGGAAGCTCCCTTTCCCAAGGGCACCCTCGTTTCTCGACTTTGTCACCTGCTCCTTTCTTAGCGAGTATACATTTACGACGGTCTGCCCGTTTTCCCATGCGCTTGAGAAAGATGCAGCAAATTGCGCTGCTTCCTCTTTTATTTTGATTGGGGAGTTTGTGCCGTTTTTAAGTATTACAACAGAGGCCCCAAATATGTCCGAATGGAAAAATAGGTCGTTTTCTTCGAAGTACTTTGAGTATATCTCCTCGTTCTGGTCCGCGCTCCGCCCGCCTATGACCAGGCTTTTGTCGCTCGCATAGAACCAGTTGAACTTCTCATACCATTCCCTCTTCTCCGCCATCCTTGATTTCTTCTTGAGGGTTGTTTCTTTCTCAAGGCTGCCGAGAGAGGCCTCGAGCTCGGCTATTGCTTTTTCTGCGCCTTCTGATTTTTTCCTGAGCTTCTTGGATTTATCAAAGAAGTCTTCGGCATTTTCCTGCGCAGACTTGTTAAAGTATATGTCTATTTCCATAGAAGACTCCGAAGGGCTAAGTGACGTAAGTTACTATAAATTCTATTACAAAGCCCATCGCGCCTAGGATCAGCGTGCCTATCAGCACTATTTTCATTGTCCGCTTGAAGGTGTCCATGTCCGGCTTATAGCTTATCTCGATTACCCTGCGCGAGTCCGCGACGAAGTCCTTAAGGATCTTGATGATGTTAAGGTTCATTTAGCTCAGGATACATAAGCAAGGAATTATTAAATAACTGTAGGTACAGGAACAGGAGGTGGAACTGCCGGAGTAACTAGGGAGCGGTGTATCCCGATACCCAGGAGGTTGTAAAGAGGACATTGCGTGGGATCCCGTTGTTCTGGTTACCAGAACAATCGTTCGCGTTGTCGTTCAGCGGCCATCATGCCACAATGCCGTTCAACTCTGCTTTGTAGGATATCCATATGAGCCCCAAGAACAACAGCAATGAGGAGTATGGCCCATCCGTAGGTCATCAGGTACTCTGTTGCATAGTGTAATTTCCAAGTACTTCCGTAAGCCAACGTTGCATCCTAATTAGTCTTCAAATATCTTCTCAAGCTCTATCTCTGTATTTTCGTCAATCTTTTTCTTTATTCCGTCCTCAGTATATTCTGCAAATTCGACTCCGCCCATCACTACGAGTATCTTTACCTGGCTTTTTTGCATGGTGGGGTCTATTCTTGCACCCCATTTTAGCATTGCCTCTGAACTGATCCTTGCAGAGACTTCCTGGAAGATCCTTTCTGCCTCTCGCAAGGTAAGGTCTTCTCCGCCGATTATATTTACAAGCGCCTTCTTTGCTGTCGCAAGGTTTACGTCAAGCAGAGGGCTTTTCAGCGTGTTCTCCACGGCAACCATCGCCCTGTCAGAGGTTCCTGTTGAATTCGCCTCGCCTATCCCTATCACAGAATATCCTGAGTCCTTGAGCACGCTTCTCAGATCGGCAAAATCGAGATTTACCATGCCCGGCTTGGTGACCATCTCGATTATGCCCTTGGTGGCGTTTGCAAGGACCTCGTCGCTTATCCTGAAGGCCATGTTCAGCGGCAGGTCCGGCGCAACGGCGAGCAGCTTGTCATTAGGTATTATTATGGTTGTGTCGGTCATGCGCTTCAGCTTAGAAAGGCCCTCGAGAGCGTTCCTCATCCTAACCTTGCCCTCGCTTGAGAACGGCAGCGTGACTATCGCTATGGTAAGTGCCCCGGCTTCCTTGGCCTGGTGTGCAATTATAGGTGCCGAGCCTGTGCCTGTGCCCCCGCCCAGGCCACATGTTACGAACACAAGCTGCGCGTCGCTTATTATGTGCCGTATTTCCTCCTTGCTCTCCAGTGCGGATTCCTCGCCCATCTTCGGATCGCTTCCGGCACCCAGGCCTTTTGCTATCTTCTTGCCTATAAGCACTTTACGGTTAGACCGGATCTTTGCAAGATGCGAGGCGTCAGTGTTTGCTGCAACAAGAGTTGTTCCGTCGATGTTCAGTTCGGCTATTCTTGTTATAGTATTGGAGCCGCTGCCTCCGGCGCCCACTATGTATATCTTCGGCTTTGCTGATTCTATGAATTTTAGAAGTTCTTCATCGTCTTGTGACATTTCAGGTACAGGCTCTCCCATGGTCGTCGCCAATATACGATGCATCTAACAATTTAATAAGTTTTTTGTAAATCCCCAATAGGAGGATACAAACAGGGTAGACGGGTGCTTGTCTTTTGGAAAGTGTTTTGCATGGCACCAGACAATAAACAATATAAATATCAATGTTGTAGAAAAAAGCATGGAAAAGCTTATGAGGTATGTCACCGTTGGCGCAACGCTCCTGATAATAGGGATAATTATGAATAGCGTTAGCTCGGCGTACAACAACCTCGGAAACAACATAGCCAATAACTGCTATTTCGGCGAATTTTCCCAGTCAAATGGGTCAGTAAGCTGCACGATGCAGCAGGAGAACCAGTCAAACGGCGATTTCTTTTATGCTTCCCTGCTCTCAGCGCCTTCGCTTCTGTTAATACTTATAGGGCTCATAATCCTGGTGCCTACTGCAGTCTTGATGATATACGGAGCCTACCATTCACGAGCGCTTCCCCCACAGGGCAGGCAGGCAAGAAAGTCTCAGTGAAGAGAAGTAGACTGCGCCGAACAGCATAGGGAGTTTCATGCCGCGCATCCGATTATAAGATTAGCATAGCTGCAGAGTGAAGGGCTTGCATATGTGCTCTCCCAACCAGTCACAAAAATCAGGTTCTTTTCTAAATTAGTATCAATGTTTCCCGAATAGTCGTTAACGTTGCCGTTCAACGGCAGCCACTCGTTTATCGCACGTAGGGAGATCGGCGGGCCGCCTATTCCTTCAGAATATAGACTGCTTACCTGCTCCGGAAGCAGCGCCTTATCATAAAACTGTACGTTTGACATGTATCCGTTGAAATAATTGCAGTAGGACTGACAATTGGGCCCAGCACTTGCACCTATAAGGTAAATGCCTTTTGTTAAATTGAATCCCGGGATGCTTTCGTAGAATGAAACTTTCCCATTTATGTATACAGTGACAACGTCGGTCTTCTTATTGAGGGTATAGCCGACAAAAGCCCATATGTTTTTAGGCAGAAGCGCCTCCCCATAACAGCCATTCCCATACTCAAAGCATACCCTACCCTTGTATATCACAAGACCGGAGACGGGCGCGTTAGAGCCATAGGCATCTACAGATTCGGGTGCGCTTCCTGATCGCCCGCTGGAGTTGTAGTAAATCCACCCGAAAACAGACCTGGATCCTGCACTGCCCCCGTAAGAGCTTATATTAACCAAGGAATTGCCTGAGAAGCTTGCAACGTAGGTAGGTATGCTCTGGTTGCAATCGTTCCCGTAGGCATCATGCAAAGCGTAAATTCCCTGTAATGGGTTGTATACCACACAGCTTCCAGGACCCACTGCAGGAGGCAGCGATAAGGAGCCTGCTTCTATGAGAATATATCTGAGTTCGCCTGTTACGTAGAACGTTATGCCGATAAGGCCCAATAGGAAGATTATGCTCATGTAATATTCGAGATGCGCGAGGTTGTTGTAATATGAATCGCTTTCGCTTGAAGGCACACTTGCCTGGCCACCTAAGATTTGGCTCTCTGTGTTTGGGACCATGAAGTAGGGAGGGCCGAGCCTTGCGTTCTGCGTGCTTTCCATAAATATAAAGGCTGAAACAAAAGATATAGCTTTATCGTTGCCGTGTTGCGCGAGAGCATGGGTGGCGTTGGGAACTGATTTGTGCCGGCTACCCAAATCTTATTAATTTTGATCTACACTCATTACTATGCTTAAATGGACATAGATACGCGAATCTCCATAATAAAGTCTGAGCCTACTGAAGAGATAATAACAGAGGCCGATCTTAGGAGCCTCTTGGAGACAAAATCAAGGCCTAGGCATTACTTAGGCCTGGAGATAAGCGGAATGCCGCACATAGGCCATATACTTGTTGCAGGGAAGAAGATAAACGATTTTGCAAAGGCGGGAGTAGAGACACATGTCCTTCTTGCAGACTGGCATACAATGGCAAATAACAAGCTTGGCGGCGATTGGGAGCGTATAATAAAGGTTTCTGATTTTTACAGGAAGCTTTTCAACGAGTTCTGCCCGAAGGCAAAGGTGGTTCTCGGTTCGGACCTGTATTCAGGAAACGACGAGTATTGGAAGCTTGTCCTCCAGATATCAAGGAGGACTACGATGGCAAGGGCAACAAGAACCCTGATAATACAAGGCAGAAGCGAGAAGGATACCCTCCATGTGTCCCAGTATATATACCCAATAATGCAGTCTGCCGACATAAAGGCTTTGGAGGTAGACATACCTCACGCAGGAATAGACCAGCGAAAAGTCCACATGCTTGCAAAAGAGGCGTTCAAGGAGATGGGCATGGAGGAGATAGTGCCTGTGCATCACCATCTCCTTCCTTCCCTCAAGGAACCGCCAATGATAAGCGACCAATCTGACAAGGAAGAGATTGCGGCATCAATGAAGATGAGCAAGTCAAAGCCCGGATCCGCCATACCAATACTTTCGACTGATGAGGAGATTGGCCAAATAATAAAGACTGCATGGTGCCCTGAAGGAGTAACTGAGAATAACCCGGTCCTTGAGCTGTGCAAGTACGTAATATTCCCCATATCCGGCGTGATGGAGGTGAACAGAGACAGCAAGTATGGAGGTGACCTCAGGCTCGGGTCTTTTGAAGAGCTGAATGGCCTGTTTAGAGAGCGGAAGCTGCACCCTACAGACCTCAAGAAGGCAGTCGCCGAAGCCTTGTCCTCGTTAATCTCCCCAATAGCCAAAAAGTTCGTGGCTGAGAGGGATGAGCTCAGGAGCCTTTTCTGAATGCGCCGGGATTGGGATTTTCACCATCCTTTCGGAATAGGCTTTGAACCCAAAAAGCCCGAAGGCCACCAGATCTCGAGTTTCGCCATGTTTCTGGCGCGATACCGGATTCTGCCATCCCGGCACAGAAAAATATCTGACCAAATGCATATTAATATTAATTGGTTGAAAATAGGAACAAAGGCTTTACCCTGACTGGTTGAATGGAAAGGTACAAAAACGCGTATGTCAGGCTTGTGGCTACCTTCCTATTTGTTGTGCTGACTTTGGTAGGCCTCGCCTTTTCTGTTTATCTTTTTATTTCAGTACATTCAATCTACATGTACATAGTGGCGGTCCTGTTCGCTTTCCTTACAGCCATCTCCGGATTTTTCAATATAACTACTTCATACCTATATTACAGATCATACCTCTATGCGGAACACTTGGACAATATAAAGAAAACACTAAAGCCTCTTTCCGAGTTTCCCAGTGTTGCAGTGGCTATGCCAGTATACAACGAGAATCCGTCTATGGTAATGGCAAACCTGACAAAGCTCAAGGAGCTCAACTATTCAAAACAAAAGCTTTCTTTTTATTTGCTGGATGACTCTACAGACAAGAAAATATCTTCATGCCTTTCTTCATTCTGCAAGAAAAATGGGGTTAATTACATACGCAGGAAATCAAGAAAGGGGTTCAAAGCAGGCGCCCTTAATCATCTTTTGGAGATATGCAAGGAGGAGTTCCTTGCTATATTTGATTATGACGAAAGGCTTACAAATCCCAGGTTTCTGAAGGATGTGCTCCCTTATTTTCAGGATCCCCTGGTTTCCTACGTTCAGACAGAGAAGCAATACGCGAACGGTACATTCTTCTCAGATTCCATAAAACTTTTTGATGCGTTCTTCTTCAGGTTTATACAGCCGGCGAGGGCGTTGAACAACACAGCCATCTTTGCTGGATCGTGTGGCGTAATAAGAGTATCGCACCTTAGAAAGATAGGCGGATTTCCCGAATATGTCATAGAAGACACCTTCTTTTCCTTCGAGTCGGATTCCAACGGATTCAAAAGCTTATACATACCACGGACATACGCCCTCGGGAAGCCAATAACCACATTTACCGAGCTTGTGCATCAACAATGGAGATACAACTACGGGGATAACCAGTTCCTATGCTACCTTCTTGATAGAAAAAAGAGGTGCAACAAAAAGAAGCTGTCCGCGCTTGCAGAGATAGACTACATAACACATGGCTTCGGACTTAATTACATATCCGTAATACTCCTCTTCTTCACCCTTGTATCAATATTCATAGTCTTTTCGCAGTTTGGGTTTGGAGCGGTGCCCCTTGCCGTTCTGCTCTCAGGAAAAGATATTAACATGGACCTTGAGATACTGGGTATCTCCTCGTTTTCTGTTTCGGTGTTGACTCCGATAATAATGACAAAGATCTACTTTAAGTCTATCAGTAAGGGAGTTATGATATTCCTTCTGAATTTTGCACTGGCAGTAATAAGGGCGACGGCTGCTGTCTCCGCATTGCTCGCGTTGGATTACAAGTCAGTATGGGGAAGCGGGGAGAGAGGCAGCAAGAGCGATTTTGCTTATTCTGCCAGAAACTCCGTCCTTGAGACGGTTTTCTCCGCAACGCTCCTGTTGCTCGGTATTCTGGCATTAGTCATAGATAATATTTCCGGAGGGCTCTGGCTCTTCTGGTATGCAGCCATGTATGCTTCTGCATTTTACATGTTTTACAGATATGGATAGGTAATTTGATGATATACATTAAAACGCACATTACTCCGGAGGGGGAGATATTGGCTGCATGCGACAGTGAATTGTTGGGCAAGGTTTACTCAGAAAGTGGAAAGGAGCTGGATTTGAAGACCTATGAAGGATTTTACCGCGGTGAGCTGATAGATGAGGGGAAGATTCGCCCGTTCCTGACAGGCAGGGGCTTTTATACCGCAAATCTTGTCGGTGAGAGGACAGTTTCGGAAGCAATAGAGGCAGGTATATCCAAGAAGGGGCAGGTCCGCAGAATAGCAGGGATACCCTACGTGCAGATTTTCAGAATATTGTGACTTCTCTCCTGCACCGAAGACACATTTCGCTTCTGCAGGCAGCAATGTGTGGCTATTTTATCTCGAGCTTGCTCTTCTCTGCCTTGAAGCCATTTTCCGCGTGGGCTCCACTGCAGTATGGCTTTTTTGTTGAGTGCCCGCATCTGCACAATGCATATTCGGTCTTGTCGTCCTTTTTAACCAAGATTGGTCCGTTTTCAACAAAGTCTAGTTCGACTTTTTCCATGTGTTCACACAGTTCTTTTTGACACGTTAACCTTTAAATGTTTCTTTGAAAGAAGTGAAGTTAGTGTAAATCATCTGCTTCTTGATATTACCCGTTTGGCTATTTCTGCAAATTCTGCCTGCACGTATTTCTCGTTTTCTACAGGAACATATACACTTATCGAGATCCCGTAATTTGATATGCCCATGTCGGTTATCCTTATGCTGATCTCTTTGTTTACTATTCCGGAGAGCTTTCTGTTGTTTCTTATTCCCTTTATTACGCCGTCCCGGAATCTATTGAAACCGAAGCTGTTTTTGAGTTCAACCCGTATGTTGACGTTTATCTTTCCGGAAACCGAGTAGTTGATTATTAGTGCCTGGTTGAGCACGCCGTTTGGTACAAACACAGACGCCCCTTCCTCGGTTTTAACCCGAGTATACATCAGGCCTACCTCTTCTATTATGCCAGTGTAGCCCGGAAGCATCATTGGATGCGAGTGTGAAGGGGGAAGTAGGCCATACTGCCATGTCGAGAATGTTACCCTGTCGCCGTTTGCAAAAGGCTTGGAGGCCATCATGGAAACGCCTGCAAAGAGATTGCCTAGGGTCGTCTGGGCGGCAAGGCCTAGAACAATGCCAAGGAACCCAGCCCCAACCAAGACGCCAGTTACATTAACGTCCAGTATCAGCATGAAGAGGAGAAATATTACAACGTAGCCGAAAAGACTTACGACCTTCACAATGGATTTTTCATCTACCCTGGTCCGGTTTTTGCCATAGTCAAGTATTGCCATATTGAGCAGCCGTATGGCAGCAAGACCGAATATAAGAAGGATTGCTATCCTTAATCCGTATATGTAGTCAGCTCCGGATAGGGAGATTTTGGCCAGCGCCGTTCCAGAATAATAGGAGAAGACCGAACCTATCCCAGTTACTAGGATAAATGCAATGAAATATATTTGGGATATCTTCAAACAACCACAATGGCGTATTGGATATGTGAATCCAATTATTAAATCTTGGTACGCATGGCCTGTCTCAGTAGTTAAGTATTTTCACTCTGCCTGCGCTCCTTCTGGTGTATATCCCGAACGCGATGTTAGTTAGGACGAGTGCCATGAACGTTATGTAGAAGATCTCTGCGGAGTAGGGATAGCCGGTGGCATACAGTATGCTGGAAAGGACAGCGGCGCTGAGGCCTCTTGGCATCATGGAGAAAGCAAGGTCTTTTTCGGCCCGGGCCATTTTATGCAGAAGTCCTTCTATCTCTAACTTCCTTGCCATTATAAATATAATTGTGAGGATTACTGCAAAAAGGAAGTAGTAGAAAGATATCACCGCTATCACTCCCAGAAAGACAAAGAAAAACGTGCGGAGCAGGAATTCCATCTCGAGTTCTACTGATTTGTTTCCCTGCAGGCTCTTGCTTGTCTTTAGGCCGAGCCTCTTGTTTATCGACTTCGAATTTCCTATTATTATGGCAAAAGCGAGGACCGAGACCACACCGGCCGCATTGAATAAGTCGGTAAGACCGTAGAGCAGGATGGCTATCGCTATCGTAACTAGGTAGTTCCTTGCCCTTCCGAAGGAGTTTTGCATTATAAGCCATACAACTCCAGAAACAAGCCCCAGGATGACCGCTATGCTTATGTAGGAGAATATGTACTGCAGGGAATATGCGAGAGTAAGCGTCTTCCCAGATATCGGCAGCAGCAGGAGATAAAATGCAAGTATGGAGAATACCGAGTTAAATGTGCTCTCTATGGATATGATCTCGTACAGCTTACGGGGCATTCTGAGCCTCGATATTATTGGTATTATGACTATTGCAGAGGTTTCGCCGAGTATCGCACCGAGGAGGGCGCCAAAGAGGAGGGGCCATCCGAAAACAAAGAACATAAATAAAGCCGTAACGGCAGAGACAAGCACTATGTCCACGAGGGCGAGGAGGTAGCCCTTCGACTCAGACATGGATTCGGCAGTAAGCCGTATCCTTCTGCCGCCGTTGAATATTATCATTATGATCGCGAGGCTTCCGAACAGAGGAGAAAGGCCCCTTAATGCGGATATGTAGGTGGAAGGAAGCAAGTGGAATACAGGGCCCAGTAGAAGCCCTATTGAGATAAGTATCAGCACTTCCGGAATTTTCGTTATGCGGAATGCTATTTGGCTTATGTATCCTATGAGGATTATGAGGGAAGTGACTATGAGTAGCAGATCTACCTCGAATCCCGAAACTAAAAGAGTTCCAACCATACCTTACACATCGTTATACACGACCTTATAAGATATATTTGTAATGCAGAGGGGATGAATACTTGCACATTGGATTAATGCCTGTGCGCACTGTTTGTGTCCCGAATATTCACTTTGAGACAAGCTTGTTGAGCGCAGGATAGCTTTCGATCAGGTTCTCCTGCTCCAGCTGCTGGTATATCGAATACATTATTCCGGCAGTTAGAAGAACTCCCATGCCACCGCCTATTGCCCCGCTTATTGTGGCAAATGCGGCCAGTATGCCTACAAACATGCTGCCGAGAACAGTTATTGTCGGGAGATAATTATTCAGAACGCCTTCTATCACCCTCGGATCCCGCCTAAAGCCAGGTATCTGCCAGCCGACGTCTTGCAGCTGCTCTGCCATGTTTTTTGGACTCTGTCCTGTCATCTCGACCCAGAACTTGCCGAAGATTATGCAGAGCACAACGAGCACAATAAGGTAGATTATGAAATGAAGCCACTCTGGAACCTGGAATGGTGCCCCGCCGAATGGCGGGTAAAGATAGGTCCACCCGGTAGCCAGCTGGTAGACATATGTGCCGTATCCGCTCGTGTATGGCGTAGGAAACTGCGGTTGTATAAGGTAGATTACCCCTCCGCTTAGCTGATTAGTCCCAGTGGAATTCGAATAAGTTGCGAGGAACCTCACAAAGGTGCCAAGACCTCCGGTAGTATGGGCAAGCGGCATGAACCAGACGCCGAGGCTGTAGAGCAGCGAGGTGGCAAGTATCACCGGAAGGACGCTTACGTAAAGAAAAGGTATGGGCAGCCTGCCACCGACGCCCCTGAACTGGCTGAATGTCAGAGGAAGTTCTATCTTCATGTCCAAGATGTAGATGCTTATGAGGAAGACTACGATGGTGAATACTAGAGGCAGGAAGGCCAGAACTGCTTGAGGTATTGCAGTTGCAGTACCTTGTGCAAGCGATTGCTCAGCAAGCGGCAAGAGTATGTTGAATGTGCCTCCGACAATGCCGTATGCCACTCCGCCTGCTATGAAGAGGTTTATTCCGGAGGTTATCCCGTATTTGACCATTGCCTCGTCAAGGTATATGACAATTATCGCCCCGAGGATGAACTGCAGTATCACAGGCACAACATACGCTGCGCTTATCGTGGCGACGCTCGTGCTTGCAAATATTATAGATTCTACCACTGCTATTACCATGGCGGCAAGCTTCTGTATGGCCTGGAAGCGGCCTTTGTCTTCCGGATTCTGCATGTCTATCTTTATGACTCCCGTGCCGCTGAGTAGCTGCAGGACTATGCTTGCCAGGACTATTGGCCCTATACCAACGGTGACCAGCGAGCCTAGCCTTGCTGCGAATATCGTATTTATTATCTGGAAGAGAGGACTTTTCAGGGATGATATCCTGACCCCAAATGCCGGAGTGCTGAAAAGAAGGAAATATACAGTCATTATTACAGCAGTCCACTTGAGCTTCTCACGGAATGAGAGCGGTGTGCCTGGTTTTTTGATTCCTGGAACAAATTTCAAGAAAGGATCAAGTATCTCTATTCCCATCTAAACACTCTTGCTGGCCCTGATCACTATTTCATAGGCGCCTGCCTTTGTCGAACTTCTCAATGTTGGCGCAGAATGGAAGAACTTACTAAGAAAGCCTATAAATGCCTTTGTGCTGAGCTCTACAAATCCCGAATTGGAGTGGTACCTGTCGTAGCCTAGTCTTACCGAAAATGAGTTGCCGCTATCAGATACCTTTACATTAGGTATGTCGAAGAACGATGCGATTCTCGTGACATTTTCTTGTGGATTTTCTGCCGAGGCTGCAAGTCTTTCTCCTGAAAGATACATAAGCTTAGACGATTCTTCAAGCATCTTCCCGTCTAAGAGCGGAAGGATGGAGAGGAGCACATAGCTGCGCGACCTTCCAGTTGAGACTTCTGAAGAAGATTCAATAATTCGCGCTATGCCTTCTATTGCCTCTTCTGCGTTTTTTCTTTGGATTGGCTCTTCCAGAACATGCTCGTCATTTGAGACAAACTGGCAGAACCCTTTGCCAGAGAGGCCGCAATGCGTTTCGATGGTGTTTATGTGCATGGAGGTGCTTGCGGAGAGATATCCGGAGATGACTCCGGCCTCGTACGTGTGGGTATTTACGTCAGTTAGTTCACTTGCAGGCTTGCTTTGGATCCCCTTTATTATCACGACGTTTCCAACCGGAGTATAAAGCATCCTGCCGATTCCCCCATTATCAAGAAAATTTATTAGGTGCGTTATGCTGCCGTTACCCGAGATCCTTGAAATTTCTTTACCTATCGTAAATCCGTAGTCGTATGCAAAGCTCCTCATTTCTTCAGTTGCATTGAAGATAGAGGCATGGAGGAGGTGTGTCTTTGAAGAATAATCCGGGACTCCCAGTATGAGGTCTTCTATGAGCAGACCTTCGAGATCGTTTGCAATCTTCTCATGTATTTCAGGCAGAAGGTCAACTGGGGTTGGTGCCTTAGTCAGGCGAACCGCATGTATCTTTTTTGCGGGCTTGGGCTTGCGCATTTTAGCCGAGGGATTTGTCCTAGAGGCTGCTCTCGCGTTTTTCCGCGCTCCCCCCGAGCCCTTTTTGTGGGATTTCCCTGCCATTCAAACCCGTAGGATATTGAATGGCAAGAATAAAAATACTTCCAACAAAAATGCGAAAAGGAGTGGCAATTGGCATTAGGCGTGTGTCATTATGCCGTTGGAAAAGATTCTTAAGTTATAATGCCATATATTTTCGATTGGAATATGAGATTACAATCAGCAATGGAATACCTGATGACCTACGGATGGGCCATACTCATCATTGCGGTTGTTCTTGGGGCTTTGTTTGAATTGGGCTTCTTCAACTCCTCGGCATTCGCGCCGAAGATAGGCCCCGGAAGCTGCCAGGTATATAGGCCGCAGGGCCCCGGAACAACTGCCTTCGAGAGCCTCGAGGGTACCTGCAACAACGAGCTTCCCCAGTATGCGGCATTGTTTTCCAGTGGCAGCAGCAGCGCAATAGAAATACCAGGAGGATACAGCAATACGATCATCGCCCCGTTTACAGTTACGGGATGGATAGATAACACAAATTCGGCATCAGCAGGCAATGGTCAGGGAGTTTTTGGCTCGTGGTGGGGGCTTACAATAGACACAAGCAATACGCTAAGGTTCTGGACTGCTGCTTATGGGAATAATGGAGGGGGAGGCTTCATAAATAAGGGAGAGTGGTACTTTATTGCTGCTGTAATCTCTTCTCCCGTGAATCCCACAATAACCGTTTACTTGGATGGTGCCCAGGTTTCCCAGTTTTCATACGCAAACACGCTTAATGGATGTCCTGAATATTACATAGGCAACGGTGAAGGAAATGCGTGCAGTGTAGGGACCACGTTCAATGGGTTTTTATCAAATTTCCAAGTCTACAACGCCTCTCTTTCCTCTAACGAGATACTCGCGCTTTACCAGGAAGGGATAGGAGGGGTGCCGATAAGCCTGAATAGCCTTCAGGGATGGTGGCCGCTGAACGGCAACGCGAACGACTATTCCGGCAGCCAGAACAACGGCGTTCCTACTGGCGTAACCTACTCTACAGGATGGAGTGCGGGATACACTGCGCCATAGTCACTCCAGATTTCTGTTTTGGTACCTTCCGCGTTTTTCCACATCTGCTAGCCGGAGTATGACTTCTTTCCCAGTGCGGGAGTTGGTAAGGTATGCCTCTTCCAGTGATTTGTAAAGCCTCGACGAGACTGCCCTTTTCATGAGGAGGAGGTCCATGGCCTTGTCTTCAGCGCCGTTGGTGAATGAGGAAAGACCGAAGTCGATAAGGTAAGGGAGTGAGTTACATATCATGACATTTGCGGGAGTTAAGTCACCGTGGACCGTGCCGTTGTCATGCATCAGCGCAAGGGCCTTGCCAACCTCGGTGAAGATGCCTCCTGTCTTTTGTGTGTCTTTTAGGAGCATGCCTTCGAGCTTTTCCATGCATATCGAAAATTTGCCCAAGGCGATAAGGCCTGGAACCCTGACGCCGATAGCATGTAGGCGCAGCATTGTGCGCGCTTCTGACCTGGTCCGCTCGGCCCTGAGCCTCAGGTCTAGCTCCGGAACGCGATAGTCCTTTCTTTCCCTTCTCTTTAGTACAAACTCTTTTCCAAAAGCAGATAGCGAGTAAATGCATGCCTCTGCGCCTTTTGCAATTAATTTCATTTATCCACCAGGAACATATGCGGAATCCACCCGATATCTCTGCGATATGCGGCATTCGCCAAGCTTCCAGGATATCCCTTCGGATAGGAGCCTTTCACCAGCAAATGCGATCATGCCGCCATTATCGGCATTGTACTCGTTAGGCGCAAAGCCAAAGCGGATGCCTTGCTCAGAGGCCATTGATTGGAGCATCTGCCTGAGCCTGGAGTTTTGGGCGACTCCGCCGCAAACGCCTATTTCCTTCTTGCCTTTCAGGAGGATAGCTCGCTCTGTTGCCTCGCAGAGCTCTGAGAAAGCAGTTTCCTGGACAGAATATGAGAGGTCGTTTACTGGCACCTTTCCAGTGAGTTCGGTTGCTCTAGTAAGGAGCCCGGTGAATGAGAAGTCCATTCCCTTTACAGTATATGGGAGTTCGAGGTACCTTCCCCCAGCAGATGCCTTTTCGACGCTTGAGCCCCATGCGGGGAAAAGGTTGGCGGCCCGTGCAAAGTTATCGAGCATATTGCCGACGCCTATGTCGAAGGTCTCACCTATTACAGAATAATGCCTGAAGGGCCTTTCGGAAAGGGCCAGTATCTGCGAATTTCCTCCGCTTACATAAAGCATTATTGGATCTGAAAGTCTGCCCATTTCGCGGGTTATCTCGGCATGCGCAACGCAGTGGTTCACCCCCACTATCCTTATCTTAAGCTTGCTTGCCAGAGCCCTGGCAGCTATCTGCGCAACCTGGAGGCAGGGACCCATTCCAGGACCAGCCGTGTAGCATATACCCTCGAGGTCTGATGGCAGTATTCCTGCTTTTTCCAGCGCCGCTGATATCACGCCTTCTGCATTTTCAACGTGCGTCTCGGCAACCTCGGCAGGAATCATCCCGGTGGCGCCTATCTTGTACATGGCTTTTTCATTAGCCAGTATTTTTCCTCCGTCTGAAATGCCTGCACCAAACGTGTGGGCGCTGCTTTCCAGTCCAAGCACAAGCATAATAACCTGAGAGTCATTGGTGTTTAAGATATAAAATTGTGGCAGGATGAAGGGGTTTTTATATATAGTCACGTCAGTGCCTGGAGAGAAACTGGCCTCGCATATCTCCGAGAGGCTGATTGGTGACGGGCTTGCCATGTGCACACAGGTATATGGCCCTGTCGAAAGCGTGTTTCGTTGGAAGGGAAAGACAGAGAGAAGAAGAGAGTGGATATGCTCGGCAAAAGCGCGTGCCTCTCGTTATCCCGAGATAGAAGACGCGATAAGGAGTATGCACCCGGACAAGGTTCCTGAGATAATATCATTTAAGGTGGAGAGCGGTTTTCCGAAATACATGGAATGGCTTTCCTCAGCGACTGGGGCAGGGGGGAGGATGGATGATATACATCATAGGCGCAATGTCAAGAAATAGGGTCGTGGGCAAGGAGGGGAAGATACCGTGGAAGGTTGCTGAAGAGCTGAGCCTGTTCAGGAAGATAACTTACGGGAATGTGGTTGTTATGGGAAGAAAAACATTCGATGCCATCGGAGGGCTTGAGGGCAGGAGAAACATAGTTCTTTCAGGAAGCAGGATGGCCGAAGGTGTGGAGCATTACGGGAACTTGGAGGAGGCTTTGTCCAAAGCCGAAACGTCAGGGAAAAGGGTGTTTGTGATAGGAGGGGGCGAGACGTTCTCTGAGGCACTCCCCTTTGCAAGCTTTATTTACCTTTCAGTCATAGGAGTAGAGTGTGAAGGTGACTCTTTCTTCCCAGAGCTCGATGAACGGCAATGGCACAGGGTAGGGCGCAGGGCGTGTGAGCGTTTCGTGTTCTTGGTTTACGAGAGAAATGGCTATTCCCATTCTATAGTGGAGGGTGGCTTGTCAGTTATATCGTAGACAACCCTGACTACTTCAGGAATTTCGTTGGTTATTCTTGCTGATATCTTAGATAGGGCTTCGTATGGAAGCCTTGCAAAATTCGCAGTCATTGCCTCTGTGCTTTCAACTGCGCGTATGGCTATCACCTCGCCGTATGCCCTTGCGTCTCCCTTGACCCCGGTGCTCCTTATGCCCGAAAGCACTGCGAAACTCTGCCAGATGCCTTTGATGCCTGTGGCATCGCGTATTTCTTCGGAGACTATCTTGTCTGCTTTCCTCAGCAATGCGATCTTATCTGCAGTGACCTCGCCGACTATCCTTACGGCGAAGCCCGGACCAGGAAATGGCTGCCGGTTTATTATGTTTTTTTCCATGCCTAGCTTTGCCGCGAGTTCCCTTACTTCGTCCTTGTAAAGATCCTTGAGCGGTTCCACTATTCCACTGAACTCTATGTCTTCGGGTATTCCACCTACGTTATGATGCGTTTTTATCACGCTTGATTTTTTTGATGCTCCGGATTCGATTCTGTCGGGATAGATTGTGCCCTGTATGAGATAGTCTGCGCCGATTTCCCTTGCCTCCCTCTCGAATTCGCGGATAAACTGAGCCCCAATCTTCTTTCTCTTTTCTTCCGGGTCTTTTACCCCCTTTAACACATCCAGGAATCTCTCTCCGGCTTCGACAGTGTGCAGGTTCAGATGCATGCGCGATGCCATCTGTTTTATCTCTTCTGATTCGCCTTCGCGCATCATCCCGTGGTCTATGAAGACGGCAGTTAGCCTCTTGCCTATCGCTTTTGAGGCAAGCACTGCAGCGGTGCTCGAGTCAACCCCGCCGCTGAGCGCGATTATGGCGCTTCCTCCTTTTGTTGCGCTTGCTATCTCGTCAATATATTTTCTGTGGCTCTTGTTTGGTTTCCATTGGTGCTTTGACTTGCATATATCAAAGATGAAGTTTTTTATTATCCTGGTTCCGTTCCGCGTGTGGGAGACTTCAGCGTGCCACTGTATACCGAAGAACTTACCCTTGCTGGAGAAAGCGGCAACTGGGCAATTTTCAGTGCGTGCTTCGGCCTCGGCCCCCGGAGGCGGCTCGATGACCGTGTCGCCATGGCTCATCCAGACGTCTTCCTTTCCGGATAGGCCTTTGAAGAGGCCTTTCTGCTTTGTAATAAACAACTCCACATGTCCGTACTCTTTCTTATCGGAAGAGACTACCTTGCCGCCTAGTTTGTGCGCGAGAAGCTGGTGGCCGTAGCATATCCCCAGCACAGGAAGGCCCATGGAGAGAATCTGGTTGTCTATATCAGGAGCCCCCTTTTCGTAAATGCTTGATGGGCCCCCCGACAGGATTATTCCCTTTATGTCCTCTCTTCCTGCTAGTTTTTTTATCTCTGCCATGCTTATGTCATGGCTTACTATTTCAGAATATACGCCTTCCTCCCTTATCCTCCGTGCAATCAGGTGGCAGTACTGCCCGCCGAAGTTGAAGACCAGTATGGCTTCGTTTCCCATATACTAATTTTACATTTCAAGCTTTAAATCCTTGTGTTGCTCCGTCGGGCCTCCCTGTTTAAAAATGAGATAGTATAGTTTTACCTAAGCACAGCTGGCCGAATGGGTATGGACTTGGCGTCCAGCCCACGTGGCGTGATGTGGACTTTGAATATGTTTATACACGTGAAGATATACCTACAAGTATGCTAAGCAAGGACTTATATGTTTATTCACACAAATAATACATGTGTGATTTGTATGGACATTACTATAAGAGGGTTACAGGAGAGCATTTTCAGGAGGTTTAAGGCAAAAGCAGCAGAGGATGACATGAAGCTGGGAGACGCGCTTAGCCAAGCAATGGAGATATGGCTGAAAAGAGGAAGGATGCAGACACCTAAAGGCAAGCTCTCAAACATAAAGATAACGCACTGGGGCAAAGGAACCGAGAACAGCAGCGAAGAGGTTGACACTATAGTATATGGCGGTGAGCTTCCATGATTTTCCTAGATGCAAGCTTCATTGTAGCTTACGCAAACGCCGATGATAAACATCATAGAAGGGCCGTAGAGATTGCAAAGGAGATTGAAGATGGACTACACGGAGAAAGAGCAGTAAGTGAGTATATTCTTGATGAAGTCACTACAGTATTGCTTTCCCGTACAAATGACTATGAGACTGCAGTATCAACTGGAAGAGAGCTAAGGAACTTTCAGTTCATTAGGCAAGATTATGCACTCCTTGAAAAGACCTGGGAAGTCTTCTCAGCACAAGGTAAACCTTACATAAGCTTCACTGACTGCAACACGATTGCGATATGCGAAAGAGAGGGGATAGCAAAGCTTGCCACCTTTGATGTGAAGCTTGGGGAAAAGAGCGGATTGGTAATAGTTGGTTAGCCCGCTTCTAA
>DAHXKV010000031.1 GCA_027366155.1 Microcaldota archaeon | reverse complement strand
ATCGGCAACCCAAACGCCCCTGCAAAATTGAGCCCTGAGATCGAAAAAAAGATTAGGGAAGATCAGGCACGCGAGATAGACAGCGCTGTTGAGAAGGCAGAGAAGTTTGTGCCAGACCCTCGCAGCATGTATACGAACGTGTACGGGAGCATGCCACGCGTTCTTGAAGAGGAACTGGATGAAGCTGAAAGGAATGGATTCTGGAGCGGTGATCTTAAATGATGGCAAATATGGTATCCGCACTGAACAGCGCACTCGAGTCCATACTTAAGGAAAATGATAATGCGGTGCTTCTTGGTGAAGACATTGGTGTTGACGGAGGCGTTTTTAGAGTTACTGAAGGTCTTATCGAAAAATTCGGGGAGCGAAGGGTAGTAGATACGCCGCTTGCAGAATCAGGAATAATCGGCACCGCGATAGGCATGTCGCTTTCAGGCCTGCGGCCAATACCGGAGATACAGTTTGCCGGGTTTATGCTACTCAGCTTCAGCCAGCTGGTTAACCATGCCGCAAGGTACAGAACAAGAACGAGGTCCATGATGCCGGTTCCGATGGTGGTAAGAACCCCGGTAAGCGGGGGTGTGAAGACGCTTGAACATCATTCCGACAGTCCGGAAGCATATTACTCACACATAGGCGGCCTTGTGGTTGTTGAGCCTTCAAACCCTTATGACGCAAAGGGGCTTCTGATAAAAGCCTCGCGGATGGATGATCCCGTCATCTTCCTTGAGCCGACTAAGCTGTACAGGCTTTTCAGGCAGGAAGTCCCTGAGGAGCCTTACGAGGTTGAGATAGGAAAGGCCAATGTAGTCTCGCAGGGTGAGGACCTGACAATTGTCACATATGGGACAATGGTGCCCGTAGTGAAGGAGGTTGTGAGGAAGAAGGCGATGAATGCGGAGATAATAGACCTTAGGACCATAAACCCGCTTGACGAAGATACAATAATAGCAAGCGTGAAGAAGACTGGAAGAGTCGCAATAATACACGAGGCGTCTATGAGCTTCGGGGTTGGCGCCGAGATTGCGGCGAGGATAGCTGACAAGGCCATCTTTGAGCTGAAGGCCCCGGTAGTGAGGGTTGCAGCACCAAGCCTCCCTTACCCATTCCCGGGATATGAGAATTACTATGTGCCAAATGAGATAAAGATCTCAATTGCCTTGGACAGGCTCATGAGCTCGTGATTCAATGAAGGAAATAAAATTTGTCGACGTTGGGGAGGGGATAACTGAGGGGGTGGTAAGGCAGTGGCTAGTGAAGGACAATGACCAGGTGAAGGAGGATCAGCCGGTGGTGAAGGTGGAGACCGACAAGGCAATAGTGGATGTTCCTTCCCCAATATCAGGCACATTGCGTATAAAAGCAGCAGAGGGCTCGAGGGTGAAGGTAGGCGAGCTTATAGCAGTGATAGGCACAAAGGAGGAGCTCTCACAGCAGGAAAAGGCACCTGCAAAAGCGGAGAATGCTGCCCAGCAGGCTGCGAGAAAACAGGAAGCAGCGCCCAGTACGGCAAAGGAGATACTTGCTACGCCCTCTGTGAGAAAACTGGCGCGTGACCTTGGAATTGATATCTCAAGAGTGGTCGGCACAGGGCCTTCCGGAAGGATCATCGAGAATGACTTAAGGAGCATGGCCTCACAGGCACAGCAGACGGCGAGACCAATACCAAAATTTTCAGAGGCTCTTGAAAAAGCCCACGACGAGGAGATAGAAAGGGTAGAGATGTCACAGACGAGGAAGGCCATAGCCAGGAACATGGAGCTTTCTGCCACGATACCCAGGGCAGTGCACATGGAGCTAATAGACGCAGGAAGGCTTAGCAGGATAGTCTCAGAGAACAAGGACAGGATGTTGAAGAAAGGAGTCAAGCTCACCTTCCTCCCGTTCATAATAAAGGCAGTAGTAAGGGCGCTGGAGGAAAACCCGCGCTTCAATTCAAGCTACGACAGGGAAAAAAGCGAGATAATAGTAAAAAAATATTACAATATAGGATTGGCAGCCGAAGGCCCGGACGGGCTGAAGGTGGTGGTCATAAAGGATGCAGGCGAAAAGAGCATAGAGAAAATTGCACTGGAGATACGCGCTCTCGCCGAAAAAATCAAGAACCAGAGCATCTCCATCGAGGAAATGCGCGACTCAACATTCACCATAACAAACATAGGCAGCCTTGGCGGTGGATTCCTTTCGGTTCCCATGATAAATTACCCCGAGGTGGGCATCCTTGGAGTGCACCTCATAAGGGAGATGCCGGTTGTTGAGAAAGGCAAGATAAAGATAGGCAAGGTCCTTCCGCTCTCCATTGCTTTTGATCACAGGGTCGTCGATGGGGCCGAGGCAGTCGTCTTCATGAATTCGATCAAGGGTTATATTGAGGATCCGGAATTCCTTGAGATGCTCTGATAGTATCTGCGTTTCACTCGAACATTGAAAAGACTTCCTTGTAGGTACCGAGTGTCCCTATGTCAAACCATTTGCCATCCATCTTAAACGACTTTACGGGAGTCCTTTTTATTAGCCATTGGAGGAAATAGCCAGGGGCATCGGGGGTATTCCCAGTGTCAAGATACTCCTTGAATCTCCCTAGCATCCCCTGGGGATATATGTAGATGCCAGTACTCACGAGAGTCGACTTAGGGGATGAAGGCTTTTCCTCAAATCCCGCCACGGCGCCGTTGTCTATCGAAACTACGCCAAACTTCTTTGCTTCTTCAAGGGACTGAACATTGTGTACACAGACCATTGGGTGCTTGCCTGACTTGCCGAACTCCGCAACCATTTCGGAAAGCTTCCAATCGTAGAAATTGTCACCTGCAACAATCACGAGGTCGCTGCGTATGCCTGCCTCCTCTATCGCATATTCGATGCCTTTTATTGCCCCAAACTTGTGGCCGTGGCTCACAGTGGGCTCCACAACCAGCTCTATCTGGTTTGGAAACCCGAGCGCTTTCTTTGAACTTAGCCAGTACCTGAACTGGCTCTCAAATTTTCTGTTCACCGAGATTATTATCCGAGTTACATCAGACTTCGCCAAATCTTCTACTATGTAGTCGAGTATGGGTTTCCCGCCTATTGGGAGGAGGGGCTTTGGAACAAATAATGTTAGTGGCTCTAGCCTTGTTGCAAACCCACCACATAGTATCAGTGCTTCCATTTTTTTCACACTTTTTCATACTTTACCATAAAGCATTTATAAAGATTTCATTAGAAATGGACTGAAACGCTAAATCTGCTGCATGTTGCATGAAAAAAATACAGAATACGTGATTGAGGAATGGCACTGGTATTGATTGCATTCCCAGAGCAGAACTGTTGACCATGCAACCTCGGAGAATTCAATAACGGCCCTTGGGGAAGCTATAGAGAGGCATGGAAGACCGAATGTGCTGCTCAGCGACAGGGATGTGCAGTTCTATGCCTCTGGGAAGAAAGGGGAACCAGGAACTCCAAACATATTTCAACAGTTCCTGAAGGCGAACAAGATAAAACAGATACTTGCTAGGGTAAATCATCCCCAGACATGTGGAAAAGTGGAAAGGTTCTTCGGAGAAGTGAAGAACAGGTTAAGGTGGAACGACTTCGACAATGTTGACGATATAATAAAGTGGCATAATGAGGTAAAACCGCACGGAAGCCCCAGGGAAGACGTACTTGAGACGCCATGCTGCCTTCATGAGGAAGTCGCACTCGAAGAGAAAGGTAAATAACCTGATTGTTGAGGTATGAATATGACAAGATTTTACAAGGTTTACCGAGGTCTCAATAATTCGGGATTCCACAATAGGATTCATTCAACACAACAACCTATTTTAGTATCTCCCTTACAGTAGCTTGAACAAATATTTTCATACTAT
>DAHXKV010000043.1 GCA_027366155.1 Microcaldota archaeon | reverse complement strand
TGGAGCGCCGGCCTGAAACGTGGGTGAAGCATGTACGCACGCAGAGCATGCTGGGCAGTATCTGAACCACGTTCTGGAAAGCACAAGCACTTAAAGACAGTGAGCCTATACTGAACGAATGTGCCACGGAAAGGCCGGGATTGTGGCCTGGAAGGCGCGGCGCATGAATTGAAAGATGCGATTGAAGCGGGTGCAGGGCTTGGTAGCATGGTAAAACGCAAGAGGCAATGGGTGATGGAGAGAGTTGATGGCAGACTTTTGGCATTCAGGGCAAAAGACAATGTGAACCTGGAGGGCTTTCTTTTTGGAAGTGCAGATTCGCGCAGGTGCATAGTATATGTACACGGAATGACAGGCAACTTTTACAAGCACATGGAGTTGCAGTTCGGGATAGCCAGGAAGGCTGGCGAGGCAGGCTTCTCGCTTTTTTCTATGAATACAAGAGGCCATGACATTGTCTCGAGCATGAATGTGAGCGGAAGAAAGAAGGATCGGCTTGTGGCAGGGACAGACCTTGAGAGGTTTGAGGACTCGTGGATGGACATAGACGGCGCAATAAGGATGCTGGCTAGGATGGGTTTCAGGGAGTTTGTCCTGGCAGGGCACAGCACAGGCTGCCAGAAGGTGGTATACTACCAGAGAAAGAGGATGCATAGAAACGTCATTGGAATGCTCCTGCTTGCGCCTGCAGACGACTACGCAGTCGAGAAGAGGGATCTGGGCAGAGACTTTGATAAGACAGTGAGGCTTGCAAGACGGTTGGTAAAGGAGGGGAAGGGAGATGAGCCTAGCAGGGAAGTGCCTTCCCACCTCTCGCCGCGGAGATTCCTTTCCAGAGTGGACAGGAAAAACGTTGAGGCAAGGATATTCAATTACGGGGGCAGGATGGTAGAGTTCGCTTCGGTCAGGGTGCCGGTGTGCGCCGCGTTCGGGCTTGATGAGGAATATGCATGCATGCCGGTGCTTGAATACCTGAAGATACTACGGAGGAAGACAGGCGCAGAGAGCTTTGTCGGCGTGGTTGTTGACGGTACAGGGCACTCTTTCAGGAACAGGGAGCAGGAGATTGCCGAGTTCTCGCTGAGATGGCTCAGGTCGCTTAGAAACAGAAAACCGATGAATGAGATAGTCGAACTTAACCCTAGATTTCCCTTAGCATTGCTAGGATATTCCTGAAAAGGAAATCCGGATGAGAATCCTTGAGGGAGGCATATGGGGAGAGGCCATCGCCCAGGGCGCATGAGCGCATGCCGGCAAACCTTGCAGTCATGATGTCCGAGGGCATATCCCCAACATATATCGCCTTCTTTGGCGCCTTCTTCAGCTTCTTTGAGAGAAGTATGAGCCCCGTAGGGTCGGGCTTGTAGTAGCCTATGGTGCTCGCACTCAGCACGAGATCCACTCTGCCGAGCATGCCGAGTTTTTTTACCTCCGTAAGCAGTCGGTAGTTCTCCGAGTCGCTGAATATCGCCACCTTCTTCCCCTTGGACCTGAGCCGGTCAAGGAGCTCCGCGGCGCCTTCCTTCAGCCGCGGCATTACGAAAAACGAGTATATGTCGTACAAAAACGCGAATCCCTTGTTCTCGCGCTCTATAGCTTTAACGCTGCGCGTTATGCCGGTCGTGTATTCGCCGCTGTGCTTCAGGATGTGGCTTTTCCTGTACCTCGGCCTGAGGAAGTTGGATATCCTCACTATGGCAGTAGAGGTGCTCAGCGTCCCGTCCCAGTCGAATATGAAGAGTTCGCTGTCCGTTAGCTGCATAGGGTTATTAAGGTTAATCAATGAATAAAAGAGTATGTGATGAGCCAAGGTGATCGCTGAGCTTTTTGCGATGATGATAGGTAGGCGGTCTGACTTACTCGGTTGGTTTTATGGCAATTAGGCAAAATGCACTGCAGAGGCTTGGAAAGACAAGCATAAGTGCTAAGGACATAGCAAGCCAGGCATGGTGCGAGAAGCAGATGGAGCTTTACATAAAGACACCGATGACGGAGACGTTTGAGATGAGGCAGGGCTCGCAGTTCCACCAGATACGGAAGGACGAGGTTTTCGTGCCACTGCGCGTGGAGCCCGAGACCTGGCCAGACAGGCTTTACAAGACGGCATACGAGAATTACACCTCCATCTCCTCGCTCGAAGGCAGTGGCAAATGCAGGGAGCTAAGGCTATATGGTTCGATAAACGGCTTCAGGGTATCGGGCCAGCTCGATGAGATAAGGCTCGAGGGAGGGAAGGCAACTGTAGTAGAGGACAAGACAGTGGCCGGGGGAGTTGCTGTCTCGGAGGCGAA
Organism: Microcaldota archaeon; assembly: GCA_027366155.1. Classification (GTDB taxonomy): domain Archaea; phylum Micrarchaeota; class Micrarchaeia; order Micrarchaeales; family CABMGC01; genus JAJZIZ01. The sequence goes on along the minus strand of DAHXKV010000043.1, from coordinate 2,290 downwards.
GATACGAGCCGACTCGATACAGGTTTCCATTTACAGGATGCTTCTCGAGGACATAAGGGCGGGCAGATACACATTCGATAATTTTGATGCGGGATATGCTACCGGAAAGATGCAGCTTTCGGAGAACTTCCAGAAAGGGCTTTCAGAGATAGGAGTGAGAAAAGAGCTGATCTCGGTGAGCGGCATGTACAGGGCCATGTTCGAGAAGGTTGCGGTAATGCCGCAGATAGGGGAGAGCATGGAGATAAGGTATTTCGGGAGGAATACCTCGGAGATAGTCTCAACCCTTAGGATACAATATGATCCGGACAGGCTTGATGAGTGGATAAGGTATGCGATGGGCTACTGGCGCGGAGAGAGGGAGGCGCAGCCGGTCAGCGAAGTGGAGAAATGGAAATGCGGCAAGTGCAGATTCTTCGGTAACAAATGCACCGCATGGTATGGAGGCTAGTGATGTTATGCTTGAACTTGGAAGGCTTGACAAGGATGAATTGAGGAAGGAATTCGGCAAGGACTTCAGATCCTACTACTCGACAAAGCTTTTTGAGGAGAAGGGATTTTCTAGGAGGAAGTGTGCCGCATGCGGCAAGAACTTCTGGAGCATTATCGAAAGGGATAGCTGCGAGGATCCTGAGCATACCCAATACTCTTTCTTCAGGAAGGACCCGAAGCCCGTGAAATATGTTGACTTCTGGAAAAAATTTGCAGGTTTCTTCAGCAAGAACGGCCATGCAGTAATCGAGAGGTATCCGGTGGTAAGCAGGTGGCGACAGGACCTTTACTTCACCATAGCAAGCATACAGGATTTCCAGAGGGTAGAGAATGGTGCGATGGGATTTGAGTACGGCGCCAACCCACTGATAGTCCCGCAGATATGCCTAAGGTTCTCAGACATCGAGAATGTCGGCGTTACAGGAAGGCACCTTACCAGCTTCATGATGGCAGGCCAGCATTCCTTCAACTACCCGAATGAGGGATACTGGAGGGACAAGACAGTGGAGTTAAACTACAAGTTCCTGACAGAGGAGCTTGGCGTAGATCAGAAGAACCTGGTTTACAATGAGGACGTCTGGGCAATGGGAGATTTCTCCGAGTTTGGACCGTGCCTCGAGAGCTTTTCAAACGGCGTGGAGCTTGTCAACAGCGTGTTCACCCAGTTCGAAAGCGTCAACGGCAAGGCCAGGGAATTGCCAGGTATGGTCGTCGATGTCGGATGGGGATTCGAGAGGCTGCTCTGGTTCTATACCGGATTTGATAATGCATACGAGGCCGTTTTCAGCGAGATAATAGGCAGGACACGGGAGAGGCTGCCGTTTGAACTTGGAGGTAGGCTTTTCAGGAAGTTTGCTGAGCGATCCAGCGAGCTGGACGTTACAGAGAAGGGCAGTTACAGAGACAAGGTTAGGGCTATACTGAAGAGCACTGGAATAACAGAGAAGGAGTATAATGAGAGCATAAGGCCTGCGCAGGCATACTACGCAGTCCTGGACCATTCAAGGACCCTGCTCTTTGCAATTGCAGACGGTGCACTTCCGTCAAACATAGGAGGAGGATACAACCTGAGGGTCATACTCAGGCGCGCGCTTGCCTTCATAGAAGAGCACAAGATGGGCATCGATCTCATGGAAATGGCGGAGATGCATGCGCATGAGCTTAAGGGACTGTATCCGGAGCTCCAGGATAGCCTCGGGATACTGGACAAGGTAATCGGCATCGAGTCGAAGAGGTATGAGAAGACCGTGGACAATGCAGGCAGGATAATTGAGGCCGTGCTCAAGAAGAAGGAGCCGCTGAACAGGGAGAAGCTGAAGACGCTTTATGAGAGCAACGGGATAACGCCAGAGCTCATCTCGTCCATCGCCCTCTCCGTTGGAAAGAGCATAGAGATGCCAGACGGCGCATATGAGGATATAATACAGGGAGATTTTGTCGAGAAGAAGAAGGGAGGATGGCTTGATGTGGATCTCTCCGGGATCCATAAGACGGAACAGCTTTACTACAGACTTGCAACGGAAGCTGAAGCTAATGTGCTGCTCTCAGATGGAACATATATAGTATTGGACAGGACGCCATTCTACCCGGAAGGGGGAGGCCAGGAGGCTGACCATGGAACTATCGTGGGAATCGGGGTCGTGGATGTACAGAAAGCCGGAGATGTGATAGTTCATATAATCGATGAGCACGGCTCCGGAAAGATAATCAAGGGAGCCAAAGTGAGATGCGAGGTAGATAAAGAAAGAAGGAACAGGCTGATGGCACACCATACCTCAACCCATCTGATGAGCGCTGC
>DAHXKV010000012.1 GCA_027366155.1 Microcaldota archaeon | reverse complement strand
AATGTAAATGCCGGGTGGCATTGCAGATAGATTTAGACAGCATGGTATGCATTTCAGTGCTGCTTGGTGCAACGTTTATAGATTCTTTCGGATATCTTTCAGCTGTATGATACTGGTTACCGGGGCTGGGGGCAGGGTTGGCAGGGCGCTGACCTCCTTTCTGCTGAGCAAGGGAAAAGAAGTCAGGGGACTCTCAAGAGACGGCAGCGGATGCGAGGGAGCCGAGATCATAAAGGGGGACATAATGGACAGCAAGACTGTGGAGAAGGCAGCCGAGGATGCAGAATGCGTCTACCACCTTGCAGCAGTTATAGACCAGACTGGAATGGATGCGCGCATGATGTGGGAGATAAATGTAACTGGTACAAAAAATGTGATAGCGGCCTCCTGGGGCTCGACCTTCGTGTATCTCTCAAGCACGGCAGTATACGGCAATAATGACGGAACAGGAATAAGCGAGGATACAAGAATAAACCCTTCGGGAACTTATGGGAAGAGCAAGGCAGCCGCAGAGAATGAGGTTTTGAAGAACAAGGGGATGGTGGTAAGGTCTCCCGTAGTATACGGAAAGGGTTTTGACGAAGGCTTCTTCCAGGTGATGTACAGGCTGGAGAAGGGAAGGATGCCGACGATTGGCAGCGGAAAGAACCTCATACAGTGGATACATATAGACGATTTGGTAAGGGCGCTTGTCCTTGCAGGAGAAAAAGGATCTCCGGGGCAGGTTTACCTTGTTGCGGGAAAGGAGGCGCGTACCCAGTCAGAGCTGATATCAATGCTTGCAGGGGAACTGGGAGCGGAGGAGCCATCGGCAAGGGTCAATAAGTCGCTTGCCGGAGCCGTCTCGTCGCTCTCGGCCCTGTCTTCTGGAATCCTGCGAAAAAAGCCGAGCATGCTGCCTGAGCACGTCAGGAGGATAGCGAGCAGCAGAACATTTGAGATGGGAAAGGCGCGGAGGGAGCTGGGCTTTGAGCCCTCGGTTGGATATGAGGAGGGAGTCAGGGAGATTGTGAGGGAGTATCTCTCTTCTAGACGGCAGCGCGCAGAGACTTAGCGTCTTCCAGTTCGGTGATGGCGTCAACCATGCCCGCGTGTGGGAAGAGTTGCGGGAAATTGCCCCTTGCTTCCTTCGCTAACAAGTCGACATGCTCACCTATCAGCATGTGCTCGCTCGAATAAGACGCAAGATTTTCAAGTATTCTCTCGGCCTCGCTGAGCTTTCCAAGCCTTATGTATATGCGCGCAAGCCATGTAGTTAGCAGGGTGAATGGATGCTCGGCCTTCCCCAAAAAGTCAGAGGGATATCTTCTTATTAGACCCTCGCCGACTACAAGCTCCTTTTCTATTCTTGAGAGGGTGGCGAGGAACCTTCCGTCTGACGGGCTTATGAATCCGTATATGGGCAGGGTAAGCAGCGATGCGTCGATCTCGCCGGAACCGTAGTTCTTCACAAAGCTGTTTTTCTCTTTTGAGAATCCTTTTTCCATTATCTCGTCTTTTATCAAATGAGCAAGTTCAGTCCATTCCTTCGCCTGCGCCGCCTCGTTTACCATCAAGGCTATTTTTGATGCACGGTCTGCTGCAACCCAGCACATCACCTTTGTATGCACAAAATGTTCAGGCTCCTGGCGCTCTTCCCAGAGGCTCACGCTCTTTGACCTCCATGACTTGGATACCCAATTGAGGATTGATTCTACGGCCCAGAAGTTTTCCTGGGCATACTGCAGATCCTTTGATTTTTCTAGGTAGAGATGCAATGCATTCATGAAGGCGCCTTCTATATCGCTCTGCACCTGTGTGTATGCCTCGTTGCCTATCCTGACTGGCCTTGAGTTCCTGTAGCCCCGCAGCCAGTGTAGCGTCTCCTCCGGCTTGGGTGAGGTCCCGTCTATCGAAAAGAGTGGGTGGTCGAAGCTTTTCGAGGAGGGGTCTATCACGCTTATAAGGAAGCTCAGTATGCGCCTGGATTTTGAGTGCAGGCTTGCCTTTGAAAGCGCTTCCGAGGCATATGATGCATCCCTTATCCACACATACCTGTAGTCCCAGTTTCTTGGGCTGCCTATCTGCTCTGGCAGGGAGGTCGTCGGAGAGGCAATTATCGCCCCTGAGGGCAGATACAACATACCTAGGACTACGGCAATTGAGCGCTCGTACGCCTCGATGAGGGATGAAACAGGTTTTGCCATCGAGACCTGCGCTCTCCAATACCGCTCACTTGCCCTGAAGGACTCGTACGGATCCGCATAGACGAAGCCGTGCCTGCTGAAAAGCCCGTACTTGAGGTCCTTTGAGTAAAGCGCGAATATTGCCCCTTTGCCTTTTTGCATCTGTATTGCAGCATCTTCGGAGACAGTGTATTCACCCTTTATGTTGACCTCCAGGCCGTCCTTGCCCTTCGGGTTCCTGAAGATAAAACCTTCGCCCTTCCTCTCTTCAACCGCAGGGTTGATTAGCCCGAACTCGAATACTGGCTGTATCGCAAGGGTAAACGGCATATCAGACTCGTATATACGTATTATCGCAGGGAGCCCGAGAGGCATGAAGTCCTTTACAGCAAGGGTTCCTGCGGCCGATCTGAAAGTGTTTGATACGGCAAGGCCCTTGCCCAGATACCTTGTTTCAAGTGTGTACTTGCCTTCTGGAGCGATGGAGAAGAATCCGCCTTTCTGCTCGTCAAGAATCGAGGTAAATATCGAATCCGAATCAAATTTTGGACATGGAAACCACTCTATCTTCCCATCAGTCTCAAGCGCCGAGGTGAAGCCATTCGACATGAATATCCTTTTTCTTTCCTTTGAGTCGGCACTCACATTAACACAGTCCCGCTTCGGCTGCGGGCAGTTATGGTTGTGCGGCAGCAACTATTAAAAACTTCTATCCCTAAAGAATACTATGAGGATACGGCTGGTTGTTGTAGGTCCAAAATACCAGATGAACGTAGGATATGTAGCAAGGGTCTCGGCCAACTTCGGCATCGAGAATATCGTATTTGTGAAGCCGAGGGCCGATATACATGGAAAGAAGGCAGTCATGTTTTCAAAGCACGGGCACATGCTTCTGGAGAATGCCAGGGTGGTCGGGAGCCTTGATGAGGCGCTGGGGGGTTGCAGGCTTGCTGTTGGGACTACAGGCATATGGAGAAGCGGGAAGCGGCTTAATGAGCACGAGTATACACTGGAAGAGGCAGGCAGGCTCTTCGCCGGTGCCGGATACAGGAATTCTACGATCGGATTGATACTTGGGAGGGATGACAAGGGACTCAGCAGGGAGGAGCTGGAGCAGTGCGACATCCTGCTGCACATACCTGCCGACAGGAAATACCCGGTGCTCAATATCTCGCATGCGCTTGCCATAATATTGTACTCGCTCTCCATGAAAGGGGAGAGGGGCTACGGAAGAGTGGATGCAGATAAGGCAGGCGGGGCTGAGCTAAAGGTCTTGAGAGATGCTTTCAGCCGCTCACTGAAGGGAAAGAAAGTGCGCAATCGCAGAGCTGTGAATAACATATTCGGCAAGATGCTGAGAAGGGCCGAACTGAATAAGAGCGAGGTCCATGCAATGATAACGGCATTCAAGTGAATGCCACTGCACCGTATTACTTGCCTCCAGACTTCTTCCTCTTTATTATCTTGATCTTGGAAGGAGTTATGAGTATACGGTTCTCGTCTATCTGGCCTATGTCACCATTTATCTTTTCCACGAAGGACTTGAGGCTAGCGACCACTGCATTCCTTGTATTCGGCCTCTTGTTCAGCTCAGATATGTCAAGAAGTATTATGTTCCTCTTTGAGACTTCGGCTTGTATCGGCTCGATGTCCTTCTCGCTGGTTATGGTGACGGGCTTTATGTATATGTCTGCAGGTTCATGCAGAAGGTCCACATCCTCCATCTCTGCTGAGTTCATGTACTCTTCTATGTTAACTCCCTTAGACGTACCAAAGCCTTGACCAAGTTTATCGAATATTCCCATGTCATTCGCCCTTTTTCTGTGCTAGTAAATGCATAGATTAACTATTAAAAGCTATCGTAACTGGATATTTACTGGCTTACGGATAGCAACAGCGACGGCAAATGGAACTGACGATGATTCTGCGGCAGAATTCCTGCCACAAGCATGCAGCCATGTTTAGTCGGTTCTTTATTCCTTTGCAGTAAATGTTTCTTAAGTCGCGGGAATTAGGATGAGACTAGGTACGTTTGCGAGGCTTACCAGGGTGGAGCACAGTATCATGCTGGTCATAGCGGTGATTGCCGCGGAGCTTATAGTGGGAGGGAAGCTTCCGTCTCTGCCGATTTTTGCCTTGAGCCTGATCACGCCTGTCGCAGTAAGCAGCGCCGCCTTTGCAATAAACGATTACCTTGATATAGAGGTAGACAGGGAGAATGGAAAGCGCAGGCCGCTGGCGACCGGAGAGGCCGCGCCACGGGATGCGCTCATCATTACTGCAGCAGGGCTTGTTGTTGGGCTGTCTGCCAGCTTGCTGATCAACGCATACGCTTTCGCCATAGCCGTTGTGTTCGGCCTGCTCTCGCTGCTTTACAGCTACAGGTTGAAGGGCATGGCTCTCCTCGGCAATGCATATGTAGGATTCTCAATGGCCATACCGTTCATCTTTGGCAGCTATGTGGTTTCCGAGAAGATAAACACAGGGATAATCCTTATTTCGCTCATGATCTTCCTCAGCGGGACTGCTAGGGAGGTGCATGGTGCCATCAGGGACCTCAGGGGGGATACGAAGGCTCGCAAGCTGAGGACTCTTCCTATAGTAATAGGGGTCTTCTGGTCCTCCGTTTTTGCGCTGCTGCTATATATCGTTGCGATAGCGATAAGCGCCTTCCTCTTTGCTTCGGTGAGCCCATTCAGGGGCAACCTCTTCTTCGGGGCTCCGGTGCTTCTCTCGGACCTTATGCTTGCGTATCTTGGTATGGGATACCTTGCACCTCCCTAGCAGTCCCGCTGAGGAAG
>DAHXKV010000004.1 GCA_027366155.1 Microcaldota archaeon | reverse complement strand
GTTGCCGTGAAGGACAAGGGAATGGAGCTGGGCGCATACCAGGGCAAGGACGTTGAGAAGATATCCAATCAGAAGCTCCTTGAGCTTGATGTAGACGTGCTTATACCGGCAGCCATAGAGAACCAGATAACCGCGGCTAATGCAGACAGGATAAAGGCAGACATCGTGCTTGAGCTGGCCAACGGGCCAGTCACTCCTGAAGCCGATGGCATCCTCTTCGAGAGGAAGGTACTGGACATGCCCGACTTTCTCGTCAATTCAGGAGGAGTTATAGTCTCATACTTTGAATGGGCCCAGAACCTGCAGGGCTACTACTGGACCGAGGATGAGGTATACAAGAGGCTTGACACCATAATGACAAGGTCGTTTTCAGATGTCATAAAGACGCAGAAGGAGTACCTTGAAGGGAAGAAGGCGAAGATAAGCTCGAGGACTGCGGCATACGTCATTGCAGTGGGCAGGGTTGCCAGAACCATGAAGACTCGCGGATGGTACTGAAAGCGTTCACTCTGCGCAGCGGCAGGGTGCGGAACGAGGTTGTTGCATGATAAGCACCTCGCCCAGCCTGCCGCATTATGCGTTTTTAACCCTTTTTTATTCAGAGCATTTTGTCTGATGAAGAGTGCCCCGTACAACTTTAAGTTGGAAGGGTGCGAATACCAAACGGTATTTAAGCTTTACTATTTCATACCTTTACGTTTAATGTGGTTGTATGACAATAGCAAACAAAGTTGGTTATGTCTCGATGGCTAAGGTACAGGCATTGGTAGGATTGGTGTTAGGCATACTTGACGGAATCGTAATATTAGTTACAGGCGTAGGGTCTGTACTCGGAGTGGGTAGCGGTGTGCTTGGTTTTTTCATATCCATCATATTTGGACTCGTAGGAGGGTTTATAGGGGGATTACTGTGGGCTTTCGTTTACAACGTGATAGTTTCAAGGGTTATTAAACTAGAAGTCGAATAAAACGTACCGAGACACGATAAGCTTGGGAGGTTATGACTTATAACGACTGGATGAGAATATGAACGATTTGTTGTCTCAGGATTTTTATTTAATAATAAGACCACGCATGTTAACAAGAAAGTTTGATATAAGAGACAAAAATGGAAACGTTTTGTTTGAAGCAACACCAAATCTCCTATCCACTGAATTAAGTATAACAGACAATACTGGGACGGTAGTCGGGGAAACGGCTCAGAAGGTGCTTTCCCTTGTCCCAACATTTCATCTGTATGAAGGAGATGCTAAAGCCGGCAAACTGATAGGCACAATAAAGAAGCCGATAATTAAGAATATGTTGAGTATGGGCCAAAAACTTGACGTGGAGTCTCCTGAAGGGAAGGTGGTGGCTAAAGCCTCTGGAGGGATGTTCGGGCTTGGAGGTGCAAGCGCATCTTATAGTATAACGGATGGCGAAGGTGTGCTTGTAGCTAAAGTAAGCACAGAACTTACCGACAGCATAATGGGCACCCTTGGAAACCTGGCAAAGGCCGCGTACTCATTGCAGATAATAAAGCAGGATGCAGTGCCTACGCTGATGCTCATAGAGCTTCTTCTTTCTATCGAACTCCTAAAAGTGAAGTAGGCTTCGCACTCGGGTCATTGAGGAGGCAGTTGTTATCAGCAGGACAGATGAGCTGCGCGTGGCCGATGCGGCAAAAAGCATAAAGGCATTGGAAGAAGGCCTTAAAAACGCAGTTAGTGGGTTATCGGCTTGCAGAAGAAACATGGTATCCGGAGATCAAGGTATATCCTTGGATATGGTCGTTGCGAGGGCCGATTCATTAAGAATGGGCTTGCCAAAGTAAGAGAAGATAACCATCGTGTTTCCCTTATATCCTATCAGCTCCGAATCGCTGGAGTTGAATATTATGTCCTTGTTGAGGACATATGTATAAGTAAGTCCGGAAACAGTCCCGTTTGATATCATGTACGAGGAAGACACGTTTGAACCGGAGAAAGCTGTCAGGCCAGAAGATATTGGAGCAACATAGGAGGAATAGAATCTTTCCGGGTTTGCCGTGAAGTATATCTGCTCGGTAGGCTGCGAAATTATGGATTGGTATTGGTTGTACTGGTAATAGGCTTGACTACGAGACTTGATTGCGTTCGGAACGAAAGCAGCCCATACCATAAGAGTCCCTGTCACATTGTTAGGATTCGGATCAGATGCATAAGAGGTGAAGCTAGAATATGCGGCATGGTAATTAAGGACTGCGGCAGGAGTATTGCCTGCAAGCGAGATAAGCTCTGCCTTACTCATACAATAGTTTCCTGAGCCGCACTGAGGCACGGTTGAATTGGAAAACTGTTGGGAAGTCGCATTGGCAGGCACGGTTGTGGACGTTGAAGTCGTATTTTGCGGTGAGGTGCGTGAAGGTGGCGTGTAGTGTGGCATTGCAAAATATATGAGGGCAACCATTATTACCACTGCTATAAGCGCAATAGCTATTATCGGAAGGTTGGATGCGTTATTTTTTGCAGATGCCATTTAAATCCCATGAATAGATACATGAAAAGCTTAATAAACATTTTGATTTGCATTGCACCGTACATCATCGCAGTTTCACAGTATTGAGGACAGGGGGAGGGTGTCAAGCTTGTTGTTCTCCCCTCCTACAACAAGGCTGTTTCCTACTATCTGCAGCTCGCTGGTGCCACACCAGCCCATTGCAAGATACAAGTTTACCAGATTCACCAGCTTGCCTGTAGTAGCATTGAAGACAAATAGTGTTCCGGTTTGGTTAATATCGAGTATATAGCCCTTGTATGGAAGCGGGTTAGGCTCTGAAAGGAACGTTCTGTAGCTCCATGCCTCTTTGCCGGTAGTCAGGTTTACTGCATATAGCGTTCCAACGGTTGCGGAGTCTGAGTAGACAAGCCCATCGTATATTGTTGTCGCAGGGAGCACTGATCTCGGAGGCCTTATGCCTATGCCTTCGTTAAACTTCCAGAGTATCTTGCCGGTGGTCGCGTTTGCTGCCACAAGGTAGAGGTTGTCGGTCTGGGTCGCTTCCGAGGTTCCGTTGCTTGAGATGGTTGCGTAGCCGCTGACAACGATGTTGTCCGATGCGGATGGAGAGGAATCCTCTGTGCCCAGTGAAGCGTTGAAGAAGTCTTCCCATAGAATCTTCCTTGTGGCAAGACTTACTGCAACTAAGGCAGTCTTTTGTGGGGAAACAATGGTTCCGTAGGGCTGCATCCTGACGCCGAAGTATATGGTGTTCCCAACAAGCGCGGGAGAGGACATAGCACTTTCGCCTCCCACAAAAAGCCGCCATAATGGCTCCCCAGTAGACGAGTTAAGCGCGTAGAGGTACTGGTCGTCAGGCATGACTGGATTTCCTTCCCCTGGAACTATGATTAATGAGCCGTTGTAGAAAACAGGGGTTGGCATGTGTTCCGAGACAGTCGAAACGTTCCATATGAATGCACCTGTTGTGGCATTTATCGCATAGATGCCGTTTAGGTATTCGGCGCTGTTTACAAAGTCAGCCCCGGTGCTTATGTAGATTGTATTCCTTACGAGGATTGGCTGCGACATTACAGGAGCAGGAAGCCTGTCCTCCCAGATTTTTATGCCTGTAGTTGCATTGTATGCTGCAAGCCTTCCCCATATGGCGCTCCAGTTTGAAGGCGGAGTGTATGAAGGGAGCATGAACGGAAAGTTATTTATTACAGGCAGAGCCCCTGGTTTTTGTGCAGGCATCTGCTGGTTTGAGGCAATGAGGCCCATCGGCTGGCTCATCGGGATTATGAGCATGTTATTGTAAAACAGCGATGGCGCGTCTGGGCCTCCGTCAAGGGTGTAGTTGATGTCGAGTATGTTTCCAGGCATGACGAATATGTGGCAAGGGCTGTCCTCGAATTGGGAGGAGGCGTTTGCAGGATATGCGGAGGCAGTCTTGCTGTTGCACTGGTATGCTGAATGGCCGACGAGGTTTGACTCCGAAGCATAGACAAAGGAGAGTGATGAAACAGTCATTGCGGATATGAGGATGAGCCCTACAGCCAGGACGAGAGTTGCAAAGAATACAGGGAATGCTTTAGACATGCGCGATTGGTTGTTTTTA
>DAHXKV010000036.1 GCA_027366155.1 Microcaldota archaeon | reverse complement strand
ATATCGCAGCGTCCTCCAATAGGAGAAGGCAGAAGTCAATTGCACACAGACAGGGATGTGTGCAAGGGCAGCACTGATACGCCCCAAGGTGCAACTCTATGAACGCCAGAGACACCGAACCAAAAGGAACCCCACAAATTTATTCGTGGGAGGATGTCAGGTTGCCAAGACAAAGTTCCCGAACCCGCCAAATAAGCAAGTAAAACCGTGCTGCCGCTAGTAATAATAAACCTAATATCCCAGAAGAGCAGCAGGGCGATATTGTGTGCAAGAGCTGTCAGGTTCTCATAGGCTGCAGTTGCTACTGCAAAGAAGCATGGCATTCCTCGGTAAGGAACGAGGCTACAAAGGAAAGCGAGCGGTTCTGCTCGAGATGCAACCACGGCCTGAGATAATGTACCGGGCCAGAGCACCGCCTTACAACATGCCGGCATTCAAAGGCCAACGGCGAGTCCATGCTTAAATTCAGACAGAATCCCATACGCAAGGCGAGGTTCTCAAAGAAATTGGAAAAGGCCGCTACTGCGGCGCTCAGGACATTCGGCTACCTGGAGAACAAGTATGTGGCTTTTGTCCTGATCGCTCTCGTGCTCGTCTCGGCATACCTTGCCATACCCTCATTGTGGAAATATGTCTTCTCTGCGCTGCTAAGCTATTTTGTCGCTTCGATGTTTATGAGGTACTCCCTCAGGCACAGCCTGTTCAGGCTCAAGCGTGCGGGAAAGGGCGAGGTATCCGAAGGCCACATCTTCTTTGTCTTTGTCATATTAATAGTGGTGGCAACGTTCACCAGCAACATTCTCGCCGACTACCTGAGTACAGTTTCGGCACTGTATCCGGGGGACAAGATGCTGATAATAATCCTCCAGACCTTGATTACGCTCTCGCTGATACTGCTGGACATGGAGTTTGAGTTCTGATAAGCTCACTTGTATGAGAACGATGCGGTTATGCTCTCACTTACCTCATTGCGGCCCGTGTAGTAAACAAGGCCCTGGCTAGGCGAAGGCGCCTGGTACGCACTGCCGTAAGCCGAATAGACAAGCGGCATAACCGTATAACTGTCTACTGTTATGTTGTGCTGCGTAATCGACGCGTTGTGGGCCAGTATCTCTGCCTGAGAGGTTGCGTTCTGTAGCGCAGCAGCTAGTGCCTGGCTTCTCATGCCGCCTATCTGGTAATCAGAGAGAACCGGGGATACTGAGTTTACATACACGTTGCTTATCCCTGATACGTTGGCAAGCGCATAGCTTAGGTTGTCTATGTTGGGTATAAGCAGCTGGAGGTTTTCATACACCTCGTAAGCGCTAGAGTTGTGGATCTTGTACAGCTGATATGACGTGGTCTTTATCCGCGAGAGGTTGCCGCCCAGGTATCTTTCCACTGAGAAGTTCAGCCTTTGAAGTGCAAGCGAAGCGTTTGCCGAGGCTATGCTGGCCGTCTGCCCCGAACCGTTGAGCGATACGTATATGTAGGCCTGCTGCGGGTAGCCGTATGCAAAGCCTTCAGCAGAGACAGTTATGGTTCCCTGCCCGGGCCCTGCGCCGAAAAGGCTCGGAGGCCTTGAAACCGCAAGCACCACTATCGCACCCATTATCAGTATCGAGAAGAGCGTTATTAGCACCATATACGTTTCTGGCTTCATTTTAACATCGATATCTAGTTGCACGATAGCCTTTAATTACCTTTCCCTCTCGTAAGGTTTTTACGAAGCAGGCACCTTGCCGCCGCCAGAAGCGGCATCCGACCAACAGCCTAATAAAATGTGCTTTGGATAAAACTACAAAGGCGAATTAATGGGCTCTCGCGATCCATTCACTGAAGAGCTGCTGTCTCTCAAAGACCAGGTATACTTCCCGGGAACATTTAAGGTGCCTGCCGGCATAGACAAGGTAATAATAGCGGGCATGGGCGGCTCCGGAATAGTCGGCAGGCTCTTCTCGGAACTCTACGGAGAAAAGCCCGTTATGGTATCGAGCGGCTACACCCTGCCTGAATTCACCGACGCGAAGACGCTAGTTATCTGCATAAGCTATTCTGGAAACACCGCCGAGACCGTCTCCTCCTTTAACGAGGCAAAAAGGCAAGGAGCCGCGGTAGTTGTCATTTCGTCGGGTGGCATCCTCGGCGCAGCCGATGCCGAAGCGGTCATAGTTCCAAAAGGAAAATCGCCCAGGTCGGCGATAGGCTACATGCTTATGCCTCTTCTCAACGCATTCGGCGCAGTCTCTGAAAAGGAGAAACGGGAGGCTGCCTTGCTCCTCGACACGCTCGATGGGGACAACTCTGAAGCGGAGAAGATAGCAGCAGAGATTTTCAGCGGAAGCCGCATGCCCCTGGTCTACTCGACGTTCCCGAACGAGTCAATAGCCTACCGCTGGAATACACAGTTCAATGAGAATTCAAAGATACTCTCGTTTTGGGGCTCCTTTCCCGAACTCAACCACAACAACACCATGGCGCTAAAGTTAACATACAGGAAAAACCTCCTCTATCCAATATGCCTCGTATCGACTACCGACAAGCGCATACTGAAAAGGATAAAGGCCACTGAGGATGTCACCGGTATGAAATTCAGGAGGGTGCTAAAAGCAAAAGGCTCCTCACCATTCTCCAGGGCATTGTACCTGATACATCTTGGCGATTATGTCACATACTATCTCGCAAGAATGCGTGGCGTAGACCCTCTCGACGTCTCCACAATAGAAGAACTCAAACGGGCACTTAAATGAATCACGCACCAAGGCAGCGAAGCCTGCATACGCCTCTATCTAATTATTGTCTGGTTGCAGCCTGGCACGCTGCCCACCTGCCCCTTTATTATCAGAGCAGGGAATCCGAGGTACGGCACATCATATGATACGTACCCTATCACCTGTGAGGCATTGACTGGGTAATTCAGCGACTCTATATCAAGCACCGGATTGTTGTCGCCCTTGGTGAGGAAATAATAGGAACTGCCTACCTTCATGGCCGCAAACACCCTGTGTATTATGTGGCCTGAGAAATAATCCTCCGGGGTGGTCTGGTATATTATTATGGGGTTGCTGTAGTTCTCTGTGATTCTTGCAGTGCCTATCTCAATGCCGCTTACATAAACTGTCTGCTCCATCCCTGCTGGCGTAGAGAGATTTGCTATCGAGTAATTGTACTTTATCAGGTTCGATTGCAGGGAGGCATTGGTTTCCCTGCATTCCGCGTAACGCGACCTTGGAACCCTTGAAAGGCAATCCAGGCTGTATGTGCCTATGCCATATTTTGTACCATGGGGCATTGCGGTGGATATGTTTGAGTAGTTTCCATTGAAGTATGCAAACGGCTCTGTGAACTCGGAGCCCATGTTGTTGACCATACTGTAAAAATCGCTCTGCGAGACGTTAACCAGCGGTATCCTATTCTCTTCTATAAACTGGCTTGCGTTGCCCATGCCATGCAGTATCACGAGGTCTCCCCTGTGCAGCACCGGCAGCATGCTGCAGCTGACAACCACGTCCACCGGCGAGGAGGTATGGAAAGCAAGCGAAGGGATGGCCCAGAGCAGCACAACGGCAGCGACAACCGCTATGACGATGTCTCTCGCAGTCTTCATCACGCCTTCCGAGACAAGGCTGTTCCTCAGCTCAAGGGCTATGACCACGAAGAAGCAGAGGAAGGCGAAGATGCCGACAAGCACAGATTTTGATATTATATAAAATACTATAAGGGCCACAAGAACTGCATACATTACGTAGATCAGGCTGCTGCCTGTGCGCTTCTGCTCGCCTCTTTTCGGTGCCGCGGTACTTGACTTCCTTGCCATCTGCTCACTGCTTCTTGTTCAGCATGCTTGAAACCTCTATGCCTATCGCCTTGGATTCGCTCTCGTTCTTCACGACGCCTATTGCCGTGTCGGCGTTAGATATCAGCGAATCATTATGGCTCACTACTATGAACTGCGCGTTTTTGCTCATTTCCTTTATGAGCATCGAGAGCTTCCTCGAGTTCTCCTTGTCAAGCGCCGCATCGACCTCGTCGAATATGTAAAGCGAGGACGGCTTGCACATGTGTATTGCAAAAACAAGGACCAGTGAGATGAGTGACTTCTCCCCTCCGGACATCGAGCCAAGCTGCTTTGTTGCCTTGCCCTCACTCACCATTACCTCGAGGCCGCTGTTGAAAGGATCCTTCGTGTTCTCCAGCCGTATCGAGGCGCTTCCCTCGAATATGTAGTTGTAGAGCCTTGAGAAGTTTTTCACTACCTCGTTCAGCGTGCTCATGAACGTCTGCAGTTTCTTCGAGTCTATCTCCTCAATCATCTTCATTACCGCAAGCCTCTCACTCTCCAGGGTTTTCACCCGTGTGACCGCATCGTCCGCGCTCTTCTTTTTCTCTGCATACATCTCAGGCGCTTTCATGTTGACGTTCCCAAGCTCCGAAAGCTTAGAGTTTATGACTATTACCTCCTTCTCCATGCTCTCAATGCTCTCGGCCAGCCTTTCCGCCCTGCCCTCGTATGCCGCAAGCTCTGCGGCAAGGTCCTTTATCCTTGTTTCGGCCTGGCCCCTGATGAGCCTCAGCTCTGCCACCTTCCTCTCCAGCACAGAGCGATCCCCCGCCGTCCTGTTTGCTTCAATGCTTATCTTGGAGATTTCCTGGTCAAGGTAGCTTATCCTGCCATAGGCCTTCTTGCTCTCCTCGCTGTCAGACGTTATCTTCTTCTCTATTTCTGCCTTTGCAGCTGCGTTCTTCTTCACCGACCTCTCCAGCTCGAGGGCCCGCTTTGAGGCGTCCTCGGCTGCCTTCAGTTTTTCTTTTATCTGCGCCTCGAGCTCAATCTTGCGCTTCTCCAGCATCTGCTTTTCCTTCTGGATTTCCGCGTTCCTTATTTTGAGGCTTTCCATCTCGTTCCTCGTGGCTTCGATGCGCTGCAGCTCCTCCCTGCTCATGCCGTACTCTGCAATCTGCCTAGAGACGTCCATGGTGTGCTCATACGCCTTCTTTAGTTCGGCTCGCGCATTCTCGAGCGCATGTTCAGCCGACTCTTTCTCGGAGAGGAGCGAACCGAGCTCCTTTGAAAGGGCAGCATGTCTGCCCGACGTGGCAGAAGCTTTTCCCTCAAGGCCCGCCTTTTCCGATTTCATTTTCGAGATCTCCGCCTCAAGCGTGGAAAGCTCGCCAGAATGCGATTTTCTCTCTGCATCTGCATATGCGAGCTCCTTCCTCAGCTTGAATAAGCCCTCCGTCATCGAAGAGAGGCTGCCTTTAAGCGCAGCCGCCTTATCTGCTGCCTCCTTTATCTGCATGTCTATGGCATTCTGCGAGACCCTCTTCTGCACAGAGCCTCCAGAGAGAACCCCCGACTGCTCGACCAGGTCGCCCTCTCGCGTAACATACCTGTGCTTCCCTATTCCTATGCGCTTAGCTGAGGCCGAGTCTGCCACAAGGTACGTGTTTCCAAAAATGAACTCAAAAGCGCGCCTGTACTCATTGCCGAATTCAACCTTCCCTACTATTGGCTCTGCATCTTTTTCCTTTCTAGTCTCTGGCATAGTCGCAAGCTCTGCAAGAGGTATGAACGTAGACCTCCCGAGGCTGTTCTCCCTAAGGAATAATATGACTTTGTTTGCAGTGTCTATCGAGTCGACTATTATGTAATCCAGCCTTGCGCCGCCTGCTGCCTCGATAGCTGCAGCATTCTCTGAATCATACGTGCACAACTCGGATGCCTTCCCGTAAAAGCCTTTCGTCTTCCCAAACCTGGCCTTCAGCTTGTCATATGAGGCCGAGCCCCTCGTCTGCATGGAGGCACGCTGTGACCTCAGTTCTATTATCTTCTCTTCAAGCTCCGAAACCTCTTTTTCCCTAGAAGAGATGCCTGATTCAGTCTCCCTTACTACTGCTTCCAACCTTGCTATCTCTCCGGAAAGCTTTTTTACCGAGTCAGCAACCCCCTCCCTTTTCAAGGAAAGCCCCGCTTCCATGTCCTCGAGTTCAGAGAGCCTGGCTGAGGCAGAATCGCCTTCAGAGATTATGCCTGCAACCTCCTCCCTTATCCTGAGGCTCTTCTCGGAGATTACGGAGAGTTTGTGCTCTATTTCCTCCACGCCTGCATTGAGCGCGTCCAGGTCCTGGCCTTCATCAATTGCCTTTGGCATTGCCCTGCCTTCCGGTATCTCCTTGCTTATCCTTTTTATCTCGTCGGAGAGGTGTAGTGACTGCTCGAGATCCTTCGCAATTGACTCTCCTATCTGCCGCACTTCTTCCTGCATCTGCCCGGCTTCCCTGTTCCAGCCTGAGGCCAATTCACGCATATTGTGTATCTCGGCCTCTACCCTCGCGGTATCCATCTTCACTGCTTCCAGTTTTGCGTTTATCTCGCCCATCGCCCTTGTGCTCTCACTCAGGTCCTTAGTCCTCTGCTGCCGTTCTCCAGTCAGCTCTTCCGCCTTCTTTGTCAACGCGGAAAACCTCTCCGAAAGGGCCTTGATCTCGCTCTCCGCCTTCTCAACCGCATCCGACTGCGCCTGCAATCCGTTCTCGGCATCGGCCTTCCTGGCCGAGAGCACGCTGAAGTTGAGCGCCCTGAGCCTCGAGTTAAGCTCCATGTACTTCTCTGCTGACTCCTTCTCCTGCTCCAGCTCGCTAAGGAAACCGAGCCTTTCGTCGAGTATCATCCGTGCCTCGGATATCCTCTGGCTAACTTTCTCAAGCTCCTTTATCGACTCGTCTTTCTTCCTCTCAAATTCCTCTATGCCTGAAGCTATGTCTATGAGCTCCCGCCTTCCCTTAGGGCTAAGGTCGTTGAACCTGTTTATCTCGCCCTGGGTTATAGTGTTTGTCTCATCGGCATGTATGCCGTGCCTGGCCATCATATCAACGACTTCTCCTCTGCTCATATGCTTCCCGTTGACCCTGTACATGGATTTGCCGTCAGACCTGACGCCGCGGATTATCGAGAGGTCCTGGTCGCCTCCGAGTTCTATCACGACATGTGCCTTCCTGAGCCCCTTCTGTTTCCCTCCTGACGATGTTATCAGCGAGTCCAGTGTGCGGGCCCTCAGCCTCCTCAGTGAGCCCTCGCCCAGGCCGAAAAGAAGCGCATCGCATATGTTGCTCTTGCCGCTCCCATTCGGTCCGACCACGCAGGTGAAGCCCTTGCTGAAGAGAAGCTCCGCATTCCTGAAGGACTTGAATCTGTGCAATGAGAGTGACTTAAGATAAAGCAATCAATCCCCGTGTCGCAGATAAGCTTAACCCTCTAACAATTAAAGCCTTTTCTGTCTCTCTTTATCCAATGGCAACCAAAATCGCACATGAGACAACGCCCTGCCGCCGCGCTGGATTTCTAAAATGTATACGCGGCTTCAAATCCTTCTGCACGCAAGGCCTTTCTCTTACGTCGGCGAAGCGCAGGAGACTGCGGACTGCATAACTCTGCAGCATGCACCCGTATTGGCATGCATGGTCAATTGTTATAAATTGGATGTTAACTATATATTCAACCCTATCTACGGGTTCTTTTACGAAAGGTACTAAAATGGACTCATCCGCCTGCCGAAAAACAGGTCTAAACGGCCCTGCACTGCACAAATGCCTGCAGCTGGCTGTTCTCTCGCTTCTTTTCTTCTCTTTTCTTTGCACGCTTGCCCAGGCGGGCCAGACCAACATAACTGCCGAAGTAAAAATAATAAAGCCGGAAAATCTTTCTATAACAAACCTGACGTCTGCGCTGGCGTTGCCGTATGGCTCGCAGCTAAGATTCGCGATAGGACTGAGGAATCCTGATGAATATTCCGCGACAAACATAATCCTTAACATCAGCATAACCGGCCCAGAGGCATACAACACCCTCCTTCCGCTGCAGTCTCTCCTCCCAGGGCAATCCTCCAACGCCTCCATACTTGTAAGCGGCTTTACTCCCCCTTCTGGAAGCTACCTCGTGAGTGCGGTAGCATCATATCATACGGGCAACCTGGTAAACTTTACGAACCGCCAATATCTCTCGTTTTCGGTTCTGGGGCAACCTCTCCACAGATCGTCATCTCCGGCACCACTCCCCCAGACTGGCTCCGGCGGAACTTCCGAGCCACTGCCGCTGCCAGGAGCAACCCTGCCCGGACTTTCGCTTGGAGCACTGCCCATATCTGCCTCTGCCGTAGTCGGCCAGGGAACGTATGCGCAGCTAGACTTTGTCTCCAACTCGAGCTATGGGGAGAACGTATCACTCAGCGTAAACAAGAGCTTCTCCGGCCTTCTCTCCCTCTCGCAAGTGCAGGGCTATCTGCCTCCTGGAGGGAACCTGGGCGTGCAGGCACTCTTCCAATCAAGCGCAAACACCACCCCAGGCACCTACATAATACCTGTGAATGTGAGCATCAGGCCTGCATCCGGAGGAGCTTCAAAATCCGAGATGATATACCCGGAGTTCAGCCTCTACCAAAATTCATACGGCATACAGCTGCTAGGCCAGTCATACCTCCTAAACTCCTCGAGCACCGAAAGCGGTATAATAGAGATAATAAACAACGGCAACGCAACGATAAACAACGCAACCCTCTCCACGCTCCTGCCTCTGCGTTCTGCCGAGAACCTGTCTTCGATAAGTGCCTATGGCATGCCAAACAACATCTCACTCACTTCCGAAGGGTACGCAATAAACTGGAGAGTCAGCTCGCTTCCCAGGAAGCGCGAGCTCACTGCCTATTACAATATCTACAAACCCAGCGACATCACACTGCTTGTGCACCCGCAAAACATCTTCACAGAGGCCTCTCCAATAGTCTCTTCCTCGGTTATTAGGGTACTGGATTTGGGCGCATCATCATTCTACCCCAACTCTTCCGGAGATATATACACGTCGTTGCTATATACGGGCGTATCTCCGTCTGCAATGAACATTTATCTCACGGGACCCACGGGATTCAGCATCTACTCCCCATCGGCAAACTTCAGTGTGACACCAAACCAGGAGGTAAGCAAAAAATTCTATATAAATGTTGGCAACTCTACGGGCACAAGCGTTTTTTACATGTATGTTTCCGCAGGAGGATACAACAGCACCTACTCAATACCTGTCGTAATCATATCTCCTGAAGGCGGAGCCAGGCCAAACCAGACTGCATCTTCCAACAATGCGTCACGGCCCTACCCACTGCCTATCCTTCCATACGCATTGTCAATATTATTAATCTTTTCCCTTGTCTATATAGCCTATATGCACTCCCTCAGAAAGCCAAAGGTAAACCGCGAAAAGGCAATGGAGCTCTCCAGGCTGAGGGAGCGGATAAGGAGGGAAACCGATGAGTAACCCCTATATAATTTCTGTATCCTCCCAGAAAGGGGGAGTAGGCAAAACAACCGTAGCTACCAACTTATCCACCGCGCTCAGGATGAGCGGATACAGGACGCTGCTTGTGGACTTTGACTTCATAAACCCAAGCGTCTCGTTCTACCTGGGGCTGCATGAGGCCAATCTTGGCATACATGCTCTACTCTCAAAAAGCTCAAAGATAGAAAACGTGGTTGAGATACATCCGCCTTCAGGCCTGCATGTGATAATTGGCGAGCTCGGCACAAAAAAGCAGTCAATTCCAACCGAGGCCTCCGTCGTATCGATACTCAGATTACTGAGAAAGACGAACTACCAGTTCATAATAATCGACACCGCCCCGGGGCACAACTCTGCCCCGTGGGTGAACGAACTGGACGAGGCAATGATAATAACCACTCCCGACGTGCCTGCATGCGCAAGCGCAACAAGGGAGTCTGGAAAATACAATAAGATAGGCCTAAAGCATTCCCTGATAGTCAACAAGGCAACCAATGCCAGGTATGAGCTCAGTGTTGAGGAGATAAGGGACATGTACGGAGGCGAGATAAGCGGCATACTTCCAAATGACACTGCGGTCTCGGAGAGCCTCGCGGTCCACATACCCACCTATCTCTACAAAAAGCGCTCCAA
>DAHXKV010000035.1 GCA_027366155.1 Microcaldota archaeon | reverse complement strand
TATGTGATGGTATGAAACAATTACAAGAACTTTTGCAGGTAAGGAAAGCGAAGGGCTACGAAATAGCCAACACAAAGAAGGTAGTAATGAGCGGTTATAAGTGGGTTGTTCCTTCTCAGAACAGCAACAAGACGTATGAGGTAATTCTAAGGCTTGATAAGTCCGTATGCACTTGCCCCGACTTCGTAGAGCGTGGTCTAAAGTGCAAGCACATCTTCGCAGTTGAGATAACCACTTCCAAGCAAGTCAATAGAGACGGAACTACTACGATAGTCCAAACAAAGAAGATAACGTATAGCCAGAATTGGCACGCATACGACAAGAGCCAGATAGAAGAAAAGGACAAGTTCCTTGAACTTCTCGGAGAGTTGATAGAGACAATACCAGAGCCTAACTATGTTTTCGGAAGACCGAAGATGCCTATGAGAGACCTTCTTTTTGCTTCGGCTCTAAAAGTCTATACGCAATTCTCTCTAAGGCGATTCTCCTCTGATATGAGAATGGCTAAGGATAAGGGCTTCATAGATAACGCTCCTTGCTACTCCATGATTTCCAAGTTTATGAGAGATGAGGAATTGATGCCTTTACTGCAAAAGCTAATCACATTAACCGCTCTGCCTTTAAGGAGCGTTGAGAGCCAATTCGCAATAGATTCAAGCGGATTTAGGACTACACGCTTTAACGAATATTGCGTAGAGAAGCACGGGATAAAGAAGGAACACAAGTTTATCAAGGCTCATATCTGCATAGGAACTAAGACGAATGTGATCACCGCAGTAAAGATAACAGATGAGAACGGAGCGGATTGCCCTCAGTTCATACCTCTATCAAAAGAGACTTTTGAGAGTGGTTTCCTAATCGGAGAGATGACAGGAGACAAGGCTTATTCCTCAAGGGATAACATAGGCTACATAGACCAGATAGGCGGAACTGCCTTTATCCCTTTCAAGACCAACGCCACAGGAAAGCCAAGAGGAAAGAGCCACAAGTGGCGAGACATGTATCACTACTATATGCTGAACAGAGACGAGTTTATGGAGCATTACCACAAGAGGTCTAACGTGGAAAGCACGTTTAACATGGTAAAGTCCAAGTTCAACGATTCGCTGAAAAGCACCACACCAATAGCTCAGTTTAACGAACTCTTGCTGAAACTTCTCTGTCATAATATCGTTGTAGTGATACACGAGCAAAACGAGGTGAATATGAGATGTGCATAAAGTAGGCTATCTGTTTATAAAGTCCGACTTTATAGATACTTTATACACAAACTCCTTTAGATGGCTCTTGTTCAGCTCCCCTGCGGAGTGCCTCAAAAGTATCAGGTGGTGTGCCAGACAGACTAATCTCTCCGAGTTTTTTAGTCTGAGCGACCTCAATTTTCGGCGTGGCCACTTCATGGCCAGCTCGAACACCAACCGGATTATCGGGCCCGGTGGGATTTGAACCCACGACTTAAAGGTTAAAAGCCTTCCACTCTAGCCAAACTGAGTTACGGACCCTTATTTGCCAGAAGTTATCCAGACGGAGAACTCGCGATGCGGGCTGAATCCCTCTGCATTTACGACTCTTACCCTGGCGCCCTTGAATTCGCCCTCTTCCAGTTCCATGTATTCCCTGTATTCTGGCATTTCTGCATAATAAACCTCATACCAGTGCTCGCTCCCGTTTATAAAGTCCTTGATTATCTCATCGCCAAGTATTGGGGCTACCTGCTCGAATGTGAAAAGAACACCCTTGCTCCAGAAAAGCTCCTTGTGTCCCTGGTATTTGCTTATGCATTCTATTGCAACTTCGTCTGGCTTTACCTTGTACATATGATGCACGTCAAGCTGCTTTGTTTCTGTGTGTTTTATCTCCATGCGGAACGCCTAAGCTTCTATTGCACGCTCAGGTATAAATAAGTTAATCGGTTCCGCGCCTGGGCTGAGCCACAAACACTTTTATGGTTTTCCTTTCGTATAGTAGCATGGCTTCTGCTTATGTAGGGTACGCCCTTCTTGGTGTCGGCATTGCAATACTTATGCTTACGCTGCTGATAGGCTATGGACAATATCAGACGGTTGAGTCTGGAGGAAATTCGTACCAGCAGCAGAAGGTATCTGGAGGGAACATAACCGCAGTGGTAGGGAGTGCGCTGGGCAATATCTCATCGAGCGCAAATTCAAGCATGTACATGATAATATCAGTAGTGTTGCTCTTTCTATTCGCGAACGTAGGCTACAAGGTTTCTTTCCTAGGAATAAAGATGCTCGCCAGGGAAGAGGACAAGAGATAGCACAATGAGCCATCTTTATATAGAGTGATGGGTAATTGATAACCATGGCAGAAATGCAGCTTGGACCAGCCGAGAAGGCCAAGAAAATAATAATGGAAAATAATTACATGGTGATTGCTTCACACGGCAGAACCTCAGGGCCATGGGCCAGCCCTGTTTTCTATGCATATGACAAGAAGTACTCATTTTACTTCCTTTCTGCAGTGGACGCGATCCACATAGAGAACATAACCGAGAACCCACGTATCGGCGCAGTCATATTTGACTCGAAACAGAAGATAGGCAAGACAGAAGCAGTGCAATTCCATGCCGTTGCCACAATGGTCAAAAAAGATGGCATACACAATGCGATAGAGACCTATTCGGAACGGCTGTTCCCTGCCTCAAAGCTCTCTGCGAAGGAGAGGTATAACCCTTCAGAATACCTGGAGCCTTCGGAATTCAGGTTCGTTAAGGTGGTTCCGACCCTGATGTATGTCAACGGGCCGGACAGGCATATCGAGGTAAACTTCGAGGAGATGCAAGATTAGGATAAATTGAAATAAACTGGTAAGAACATGGCAAAAAACGATTCCGACTCGGAAGATCAGAAGAAGAGCCACAAGACTGCTGCAAAAGAAGGCGAAGGGATAAGCACCAAGAAGATAATCGGCGTGATCGCGGTAATCGCAGGTGCAATACTCGTAGTTTTCAACCTTGCGGGAGTAATCCTTGCGTTCATAGGCCTAGTATTGATATACTTTGGCCTCAGGTTTGCAGGATACGAACTACCATTCTGATAAAGCATGCTGCTGGGCCATTCCGGCAGGTGCGCACCGATTACTTTGGAGTTATCCTTGAAATGTATATCGTGGCTATGACTGCAATCGCAGTCACGAAGATAGCATAAAACAACATGGCAGCCAGGTCCGACTGCGCTCCGAAGATAACAGTGAAGAGCTTCTGTATTGCGTTGTTCCATGCGAGTGCGGCCACAAGGCCAAATGCAGATATCATCAGGGCAGATATCTTCTCTATGCTGTTCTTGTGTATGTTCTTCAGTTCATCCTTTATCTTCGAAGGTTCAACCATGCAATCGTAAAGATAGATTGTGTTAGGCTTAATAATCTTCTGGAATGCAGGCCATTCCGGTTATGCCACGACATCTTTCCGCCTGCACGGCATTTGTGATCGCCACGAAGACAGAAACCGGCCAAACATACCTATATATATATCTAAAAAAAGCACGCCGTAATAAATGGTGGTAATGTGATAAGCGAAGTATCTGCAATGAGAAGGTCAGGATTGGGAAGAATTTCTGAGCTTACATCAATGCTTAGAGGAGAGGGGAGAGACACGGGGCTTGTAAGGTCCGTGCGTAGGACAGTAGCGGCAGTTGCATTGCCTCTTGCGCTCTCGGGATGCGCTTTCGGGGTTCTGCACGGCAAGCATGGAAACGTCGTCGGGGGCTTTGTATCGCCAACAGCACCGGTATTCACATCGGGAAACCCGTCTAGACCGTCACTTGTGCCTGCGCCATAAAACCCTTACGTCAATCCATATAACCCTTACGTCAACCCGTATGCGTACAACCCATACCAATATGGGGGATACAACGGCCCTGTAATCATGTGGCATAAGCAATGGTAATTGCCATACCGTTAAGCAGGAATGGCGTATGTGTAGCACGGCTATATGATGCAGGCTTTGAGGAGCTGGTTAAGATGCAGGATGACTTTAAGTGGAGATGCATGCGTGGAAACAATTTAATGCAGAAAAATCCGGAGATCTTGTAGGTATCTTCTGCATTATATTTATGCTATAGGAGATGATATGAAAGCAGGCATGTGGATGCGAAAGGAGGCTAAGATCCTTAGGATGGCAGTATCCCCAGAAGAGAAGGTGGTTGCAGTAGTGCAGCAGAGGCGGCTTGATTCGTCTCCACTGTTTCCTAGTGTAATAATAGCTACTGACAAGCAGATGGTCATATGCAACAGGTGGTTTATGGGGCTCAAGACCGACATAACATTTCTGCCATACTCACACGTTACAAGCTTCAGGATGGTAAGGGGCATATTCTTCTCTAGCGTAATACTCAGGATACGCGGTTCAGGCCAAGAGAAGGATTTTGTTTTTGGCGGAAAGGAGGAGGGAGTCATAAAGGGGCTAGATGAGGAATCTGCCATACGGATAATAAACGCAGTGGGAGAGGGCGTAAAGGCACAGGCCGAGATCCAGGGCATGCCCACTCCGGTGGCTTTCAAGCATGCCGGCAATTTCGAGCCGTCTTCTTCGAGGAATGCAAGTGGGGTCACGAATAATGTTGGACGCAGGGAACAGGCAGTAAAAGAAACAGTGGAGGGAGAAAAAGGCTGCCATCCGTTGATAAACTCCCTGCGCTGAGGCAATCCTGATCTGAAGGGCATGCAAATGGCACCCGCATGCCCTGCTTGGGCAGTACCGAGACGGAAGGCTTAGTGCAACGACCGCGTCCGGGCATATGCATTTCCGCTTCGCCTTACTCTATTTCACTCGGTACTTCCCTGAACACATCCACCACCTTAGGTTGATAATGCCTTCATCTTCTGAGATCGCAGTTATGAACTTGCAGATTAGTGCAGGGGAAGGGATTGCTCGCCTTAAGGCGCATGCTCTGATTAAGGTCCAAAGTTGCCCTTCAGCGCGGCACAAAGCTGCGCGGCTTGCAGGTAAGCGGGAGGCCGCGACAGCGGCGAGGCGTGCCAGATAGCTATAAATAGTGAAATATACAATTCTTGACTGCTTGCTGGTTGGATGGTAGACGAGGCAAAACTCGAGAAGCTGGGAATGATTAGAAAGGCGGGAATAGACCCTTATCCTTATTCGTATGACAGGACGGCGATGTCTTCGGAGATAAAGTCTGCCTATGAGAAATATGAGGGCAGCACCGTTTCGGTTGCAGGCAGGATAATAGGCATGCGCAGGATGGGCAGCCTGTACTTTATGGACATCCTCGACGCTTCCGGGAAGATACAGGCAATAGCACGCAGCGACAAGGCATCAGAAGCGTCAATGAAACTGCTTGAGATGGCAGACATAGGAGACATAATTGGCGCCACCGGGGCAGTCATAAAGTCAAAGAGGGGCGAGATCAGCATAGACGTAGCCGACCTCGCCATGCTTTCAAAGTCGTTGCGCACGCTTCCTGAAAAGTTCCACGGCCTGAAGGACGTGGAGCAGCGCTACAGGAAAAGATACCTGGACATGATAATAAATCCCGAAGTAAGGGAGCATTTCAGAGTGAGGGCGAAGATCCTCAGCGGCATGAGGAACTTCCTCGACAAGCGAGGCTATGTCGAGTTTGAGACGCCTGTGCTGCAGCACGTTTACGGAGGGGCGAACGCAAAGCCGTTCAGGGCGCATTACAATGCCCTAGATGCAGACATGTTTCTCAGGATATCTGACGAGCTTTACCTTAAGAGGCTAGTGATTGGAGGGATGGAGAAGGTGTACGAGGTCTCGAAAGACTTCAGGAATGAGGACATAGACACCACGCACAACCCGGAGTTTACCCAGATAGAGTGCTACGAGGCATTCAAGGATTACGAGGATTACATGAGGATGGTTGAGGAGATGCTTTCTGAGATTGTAATCGGCATCTTCGGCTCCAGCGTGATAGAGTACCAGGGTTGCAAGATAGACTTTACCCCACCATTCAGGCGGGTGCATTGGGTAGATGAGCTCAGGGAGAAGACAGGGATAGACGTCTCGGAGATTGAAGAGAGGGAGGCAGCAGGGATTGCGGCAAGGGAGAAGCTCGAGATAAGGACTAAAAACAGGTATCATGTGGCAGATGCGCTTTTCGACAAATACATAAAGCCGGAGCTGGTCAACCCGACATTCGTTGTCGACTTCCCGTCTTACATGTGCCCGCTTACAAAGGATAAAAGGGGCAACAAGAGGCTGAGCGAAAGGTTTGAGCTGTATATCGCGGGCATGGAGGAGGCCAACTGCTATTCGGAGCTTACGGATCCCGTAGAGCAGAGGGTAAAGTTTGAGGAGCAGGAGGCTTCGCGCAAGAAGGGGGACGACGAGGCGCCTCCGTCTGACGAGGATTTCCTCGAAGCAGTGGAGTTCGGAATGCCGCCGACTGCAGGCCTGGGCATCTCGATAGACAGGCTTTCTATGATACTGACAAACAGCCCCTCGATAAAGGAGGTCATAGCATTTCCGGCAGTCAGGCCCGAGAAGAAGGGCTGATGATATCGGTGGCATTTGGAACGCGCCAATGCCCTTGCTTCGGCGTCAGGTCCCTGCAGATAATTGCATTTTTATATTAGAGCTAGCATAAGTTTACTCATGCCAGGGTGGCAGAATCCGGTTAACGCGTACGCCTGGAATTAATTTCCCGTAAGCGTATGGCCGCAAGGCTTTCTGGGTTCAAATTGGCTCTGCCTCCTCGCAGAGCTATGAAAATCCCAGCCCTGGCGTAATAATACTACTGGCAGTTCCATCAGTGTTGCGCGCCGTTTCATGGTTGGAAGGCTCATGCGTTTATCTCGGAGAGCACATGCCCGCATTCGTCGCAGTTGACCTTCACAACATCGAACGGGTAGAACTCCTCCTGTATTGCGGCGAGGCGGTCTCGGCATCCGCACTTGCATGCCTGCTCTGATTTGCAACGTGAACACATGCCAAGGCCACTAGACCGATTTGTCTGTATGCATTTAAATACCTTATAATCAAAATTGTAAGTATGGCAAAGAAGGCAGCGCCGAAAGGAAGGAGGGAGTGCATTGTGCATTGGGGCAGGTTCATTATGGCCATCTTCGCCATACTGATAGCCGCGACGCATCTCCCATATGCAGGGCTCTCTGCAGGCGGAGGCTCGCCACACAACAACGGAAGCAGCACAGGGACAAAGCCAGCAGGCATCCAGCTCGGCTTCCAGGCACTGGGCCTCTGGTTCGAGATAGAGACGATAGCATATACAGTCATTGCAGTGGTATTCCTCTTGGGCATACGACGGTGGTACGGAGCCGCAGTGGTATTCAATGCATTCAACGTCGTGATTTACTTCCTTTCAGGGTACATGGCCATACCTGGCATAACTCCCATGGCATTCGGCTCACGGTTCGCAGCGCTGGGGGCGAGCCTTTCTGGCACGGTTCTGATAATAAGCTGGATTGCGCTCCTCATACTCAGCCTCGTCTTCCTCAAGTATGACAAGGGATCGGAACTTGAGAAGGAGATATGACGTACCATAGGGCGTCACAGAGAAATTATGGAAAGGTATTTAAGACACTTAGGACAAGATATTATCCTAAGGATCTAATCATACTTCAGTGTGGACATGGCACAGGAAAAAGGAAAGCATGAGGGCGCGACAAGCATCATAAGGATAGCCGGCAGGGACATCAACGGCAACTTCAAGATTATTCGCGGTCTCATGCAGATAAAGGGCATCGGATACAGCATGGCAAAGGCGCTTGCCCTGGCTTACAAGAATGAGTACAAGATATCTGAAGAGACCATGATGAAGGACCTCAGCGACCCGCAGGTTGTACAGCTTGAGGCTATGCTCAAGGAGCCCCAGAAGATCAAGGAGATACCGAAATACATGCTTAACAGGAGAAAGGATCCAGAAACAGGGGAGGACGTACACATGGTAGGTGTAGACCTCAGCGTGAAGGTCAAGCAGGACATAGACCATATGATAAAGATTCAGACATGGGTAGGCCATAGGCACCAGTACGGCCAGAAAGTGCGGGGCCAGAGGACCAGGTCGACCGGAAGGACAGGAGAGACCATTGGAGTCATGAAGAAGACAGTCCAGGCGCAGGCCCAGCAGGCTGCAAAGCAGGGAGAAGGAGCGAAGTGATGCAATGGGAGCCCCGAGACGCAACAGGAAGAAAGTGCAACGGCCTTCGGACATATGGAGCACTGAGAGAATTGAGAGGGAGCATAAGATAAGGGACGATTACGGACTGAAGAACCTCAATGAGCTTTGGAGGGCAACTAGCGAGATACGCAGGGTGAGGAGGAATGTGAGAGCCGTGCTTTCCGGAAGGGTTAGCCAGGCAACAGGCGCAGGTCTCGTTTCAAGGCTTTCCAGATACAACATAGTCAAGGAGGGCGCAAGCCTCGACGACCTGCTTGAGATAACTCCCAGCGCAATGCTGGAGAGAAGGCTCCAGAGCCTAGTCTACAGGAAAGGGCTCGCCAAGACGATGAAACAGGCCAGGCAGCTTGTTGCGCATGGATTCATAGCAATAAATGGCCATAGGGCGAAGTCCCCAGGCAGGCTTGTGAGCAGGTCAGAGGAGAGCAGCATAGGATACTACAAACCGATAAAGCTTGAGAACAATACAGCACCGCAGGGGCAGGCTCAGCCGGCTCCGACGGAGCAGAAGGAAGGAGTGACGGCAGAAACAGGATGATGTTATGGCAAAGGCTACAGCTGCAAAACAATCGACAGGTACGGCTAAAAAGCTACAGAAGTCTGAAAAGAACGAGATGGTAAAGAAAGGCGAGCTGAGCTACGAGGCCGAAGTTGCAGCAGTGCAGGAAAAGGCTAAGCCAAAGGGCACGAGATGGGGCGTGGCGCACATTTTCTCTTCAAAGAACAACACAATAATAACGCTGACCGATCTCTCCGGCGCTGAGACGATAGCAGTGGGAAGCGGAGGCATGGTAGTCGAGGCGGACCACGAGGAAGGCTCCCCGTTTGCAGCGACGCAGGCAGCATACAGGGTATCTTCCATAGCACTTGAAAAGGGCATTACGCACATAAACATAAAGATAAGGGCACCCGGAGGCCACGGCTCAAAGACGCCGGGACACGGGGCGCAGGCAGTGGTAAGGGCACTTGCAAGAAGCGGATTCAGGATAGGCGCAATAGAAGACGTTACTCCGATACCTACAGACACAACAAAGAGGCCTGGAGGCAGAAGGGGAAGGAGAGTATAGCCCCAGGGGAGATTTGGCTATGCGGCATCTGGCGCTGCTCGGTTTCAGTGTTTTAGGATGAGGTTATGCAAGTACAAATGCCGCTTATATTCGTAGTTGGGGACTTCGGTGCAGGAGACCTTGCCTTTGCTGAGATAAAAAGGAAGATAAAGAGCATGGTAAGGGATGCTGATATAGATTATGTGACAGTCAGGGCGTACAGCACCATCTCCACCGGATTCTGCATATACCAGCTTGCAATAGACGGGCAGGAAGTTGACTCCGCAGGGGGAGCATATATTTTCTCCAATACGGCGCCCAGGCGCGACAACCTGAAGCCCAGGAAGGAGAATGAGGGCGAGGGGCTTGTTTATGCGAGGCTCTCCACAGGGCTGGAGATACTTGCAGTCTTCTCGGGAAATACCTTCTCGTTCATAAAGCCCATGATAAAGGAGCTGCGCAGCGTCAAGGTGGAGAACAAGGGCTCGCAATTCAGGTCCAGGGACAAGTACCCTGAGCCGTTGGCAAGCATAATAAAGAAGGATTACTCAGTTCTTGGCGCGCCAATAGACATCTCTTCGATACCGGAGCCTCCGAAAAACAGGATAGCCTACATAGACGGCTATGGAAACATGAAGCTTACCACAAGGCCTTCTGACCTCGGGCTAATTCAGGGTGAGCGGGTAAGAATAGAGGTCGGAAAGAGGATACTCCACGGAGTTTACGCGGAAGGCATGTTCAACATACACGAGGGCGAGCTCTCCCTTGCCCCCGGGTCTTCAGGCACGGCCGGAAACCGGTTCCTTGAGATAAGCATAAGGCTGGGAAATGCATGGAAGGCTTTCGGCGAGCCGGAAATCGAGGAAGAGGTCTCGGTGAGCAAGGCCGAACCAGGCAGCGCGCCTGCATCCTAGAGCGCCATCAGGAGCACTACGACGGTCAGCAGCACAGAGACATCGAAATTGTCGTCTATGTGGAAGGGCTGGCTCTCAAGGAATGCGGCAAGCAGTGCCAGCGGAAGTGCAACTAATCCTATAAAAGGCAGGGAGATGAAAAAGACAGTGGCAAGGTAGGCAAGAGTGCCAGAGGCGCTCTTTTTGCGGTTGTATGGGAGTTTCAAACCGCCGAACCTCATGCCCACTAGCGTTGAGAAAGAATCAGCAATGAATATTGCTGCGAAAACCATTATGACAAATTCGCTACGGAGAAATGAGGCTGCAACCAGCGCGCCTATGGCAAGCCACCGTGCGCCGGAGCCCAATACGGCACCCTCGCGCTCGAGATAATAAAGAGCGCCTGAGACTTTTGATTTCCTGTTGGAGAGTGCATAGTTTCCCAGGAGCGAGCCCATGATGACAAGCCAGAAGAGGAGCGCATCGGCGAACTCTGCCTTGAGGAATGCGAATGCTGCTATCAGCGCGCCGCCTGCGAGAAGCTGGACTGCGTTGCGCCAGAGTTCAGCTGCCTCTTTTGTGCGCTTCGGCTTCTCAAATGAAAGGTGTGAGCCGGCAAGCATGCCCAGGAAGAGAGACTGTAGTATGAAGTATGCCCCGGAAGAGTACGAGAGCCACGCATATAGCACAGCCAGCGCGATGAACAGATAGCAGCGCCGCTTCCCGTAAGAGGAGATAATTGCACTGAATATTATCGAGCCGCTGAGCAGGAGCTGGATGTCGGCCTTTTCGTATGAGAAGACAAGCAGCGCGATTATAGTCATCACCGCGAAGAAGAAGAGATCTCGGCTAGATTTTATTGAATATAGGCGATATGCGAATATTGCAGTGGCTGCCAGATAAAAAAGATACAGGAGATCTTGGGGTATCATGCATTCGCCCTATGCAAGGTAGATAACCCACGCTGCAATTATAATCCCTGCTGCTATTATTATTGGTATCCTGCGCTTCCCGGAGCTGATCACCTCCCTGCTTACCTTTACCAGTGTGTCGTCGGCCCCTTTTCCCCACACCTTGAATTTCTCCACAACAAGCGTGCTGTGAGAGTATTCTACTCTGCCTGCGCCGGAAATTGCAGTGTGGGCCATTTCCCCCAGTATGGGAAGGAGATCGCTGGCCTTTGTCTCCCTGCCGAGAACATTGCTGGCAGGGAGGGCTATTGTATTGACCGAGTGGGTGTCGCTTGTGCAGACTTCAACCCTGGACCCGAATTTCCCTTCGAGATAGGATATGACATCGGCACGGAACTTGGGAAGCATGTTGTTCGCGTCAAAATACACAAGGATGAGCTTTTCAGAGCCTATCTGGAAGAATGCGAGGCTGGTGTACCCGTCGCCTAGGTCCCTTCCCTTGAGCTTGTCCTTCAGCATGGCGCTGGACGAGCCAAAGGACATGGGGCCTCTTGAGACCTGGCTCATTTTTTGTATCGCCTTTGCGTACATGGCCGAATATTTGCTTCCAGAATAGACTCCGCGCAGCTCCTCGGTGCTTTCCGATTCACTGCGCGAGTTGTGCGCATCGACAAGCAGAACCTTTCCAAGCTTTCTGGAAGCCATATGCGCCAGTGTGCGGCCTACCTCCCTGTCTATGTCCTCTGTCACACCCGGCGCTTTCGTCAGCACGAGTATCGAGGAGCCTCCGAAGGATATGCCAATGGCGTTGCACGGGCCCTCGTTTCCTAGATAGAGGGTGGCTCTTGTACGCCTGAAGGAGGCCTGGCGCATCGTGGCGACTCGTTCCGCAACGGCGCCTGACATGGAGAGTATCTGGCGGGTGCTTACCGGATTGTCCTCGAAGCTGACTGCCGTGTGCATTACGAAAGGAGAAGCATTCAGCCTCTCGTATATCTTCTTTCCGATGGCCCTTGTTGCCACTCCGCCTCCCACGTCGTGGAAAGGGCCGAAATGTATGTCAGGGTTTACAAAGACTGCTTTTGTTCTCCCTTCGCCCTTCAGCGCTATTATGTCCACATTTACGTCACGCTTTGTGCCGATGCCCTTGAAGATATCGGTCTCGCTGGTTATGTCGTAGAGCCACTGGTTTACCATTGCGGTTATCAGGTCTACGCCGCTTATCCGCAGGGCTTTCCTTGCGGGCCTGTCCATCGTGTAAAGGACAAGATAGCCTATGGCCATGAAGACCAGCATGCCGCTCCAGAGCTTTATTATGGAGGTGCCAAACTGGGTCGGCGCCCCGAAGAGATACATCCCCATTGGTATGAAGAGTAGGACGTTGACGACGGGCTGCATTGCGGCAGTCAGCACCTGGCTCCTGCGCTGATTCATCACGACACGGTTTATCAGGAACCAGTACCCGTATATGAGGGCGTTTGAGAGTATTATGACAAGGTAGGATATCCCTGGATTTTTTGTCAGCGCGAATATCAGGGAATCCATGAGTATGAAGCATGAGTACAGCAGCGAGACGGCAAGCACCGCGAAAAATGCATGCTTTAGCTTTATCTTCCTGGAAACGGCCTTTACAAAAAGCACCGTGAGTATGCTGGGCAGCGTTACTGTTATTATCCCTATGCTTGCCCCGGATAGGAAAATAGTCAGAAGTGAATATCCGGTGTGGAGATGCGTGAGGGCGAAGGCTATGAGCCCGGTTATTGCACCAAGAATAATGAAGAGCAGCGCCTGATACGTGCTTCCCGGCGCCTCTATGTTAAAATACCTTGAAAACTTGGTTACGTCCCTTATTTGGTCAGGCATGAAAACCCTGCTGCCTCACTTTCCAAAGCGTCGCTGCCTTCTCCCGTATTCGGATATTGCAGCCCTGAGATCCCCTTTGGTGAATTCAGGCCAGAGCTTCTTTGTGAAGTAGAGCTCCGAATATTCTGTCTGCCATGGCATGAACCCTGAAAGCCTCTGCTCCCCTGAAGTCCTTATCACGAGATCTATGCACGGCACTGAGCTCGAGAGTAGCATCTTGCCGAAGAGGGATTCGGTGACTGATGCTGCATCTTTTGCGCTCTTTACCGTATTCCTGACGGCGCTGAGCAAGTCGTCCCTGCCGCCGTACCCTATAAGCATGTTTATCACCCGTTTCTGGTAAATCCGGGTTTCTTCCTCCAGTTTGTTTAGGGAGGCGCGCAGGCCTTTTGGGAGAAGGTCCATGTTTCCGACCACTACGAAGCGGGTCTGGTTTTTATGAAGCCTTTTTATTATGGCTTCGTCTTGTGCCACCTTTCCGTAAATGCTGAATAGCGTTCTGGTCTCTATCTTCTTGCGCTTGAAATTCTCGGTGGAGAAGGCCCATACGACTATATTGTTTATGCCGTACTGCATGCACCACTCGCTGAAGCTTATGAATTTGTTGACGCCCATCTCATAGCCGTTGAGCAGGTTTAGGCTATGGCTCCTTGCCCACCTCCTGTTTCCATCAGGGATAAGCGCTAGCGTCTTTGGTAATTTTTGGGGTCGCATTATGACACGCCGCTAGTCTTGCTGTATCATAATAAAGACAAAGGTATATTAAGGTTAGGAGGACGGAGAGGCCCCAGGTGCCCGGCTTGGCTTTCGCCTGCTAAACCGCGGTTTTGGGCATGCTGCGTGCGAAAGGATTATAGCTACAAAAGAGCCAGTATGGTTAGGCAGGTGGCAGACAGCTGCGGTTTCCTGCGTCAGGTAAATGCAATGGCAGTTCAATACAACAAGAAGGAGATGCTTTCCAGGGGCGTCAAGGATATAAGGCTTGGGAAGGGAATGAGTGTCAAGGAGCTTATTGATGGGATGCGCGATGTCGGCGGCTTCTCGGCACAGAACATGATCGAGGGAATAGACATACTAGGGAGAATGACAGGGGACAAGGATTCCTACAACTTCTTCTCCTTTACCGCGAACATAGTTTCAACAGGGCTCAGGGGGATGATAGCTGACTCTGTGAAGCACTTCGATGCACTAATGACCACATGCGGGATGATAGACCACGACCTTGCAAAGGCATACGGGGGCAAGTACAGCGTAGGCAGCTTTGACGTGGATGACACGAAACTGCACAAGATGAATATATACAGACTTGGAAACATCTTCATAGACAGCAAGGAGTACGGGCTCACGGTTGAAGACTACTTCAAGGAGATAATGGCAGATATCTACAAGTCAAAGGATTACAAGAGGGAATACA
Source organism: Microcaldota archaeon (assembly GCA_027366155.1). Classification (GTDB taxonomy): domain Archaea; phylum Micrarchaeota; class Micrarchaeia; order Micrarchaeales; family CABMGC01; genus JAJZIZ01. The sequence goes on along the minus strand of DAHXKV010000035.1, from coordinate 9,415 downwards.
GCCCTTCGGAGCTTCTCTACGAGTTTGGCAAGAGGATAAAGGATCCACATTCCATAATCAGGCAGGCATACCTGAACAACGTCGCCATATTCTGCCCTGGGATAGTGGATGGCGCTTTCGGCACGCAGCTTGCAATCTTCTCGCAGGACAATGACTTCAAGCTAAACCTCCTCAGGGACGAGCTTCTCCTCAGCAACATCTCGTTTGACCACAAGACTACCGGTGCACTCATGGTCGGAGGTGGCATAAGCAAGCACCACACCATATGGTGGAACCAGTTCAAGGGAGGGCTGGACTATGCCGTATACATAACCACCGCCTCTCAGTACGATGGGGGATTGTCAGGAGCACGGCTCACAGAGGCAGTCTCGTGGGGCAAGGTCAGGGAGAAGGCGAGGTACGCGACAGTAGACGGGGACGCCACGATAATACTGCCCGTAATGTTCTCGTACCTGAACCTGCTATAAGGATTCCAGGGATAACCACATCATTAGATGAGCTGGGTCGGGTTACTCCTGATCCCAGAACCCCAAGCAGATTCATCTCGGAGCTTATGCGTGCCTTTGCTTCTGGTGGCAGGGCCAGGATGAAATCTGTATGCCCTAGGTCTGCCAGTAGAGGGTGGGGGCGGAATACGGCTTAGTGGCTTCGTCTACTCACAGCAATTTCATGATGTCGTAGATGGTGATGATGCCTACGACCCTCCCCTTATTCATGACCAGGGCTGCGCCGAAGGTCTCCATTATTGGCCGTATCTTCGCTACCGCAGTCCCTCCGTCTATCTGCGGCAGAGAGGGCTCTAGTATCTCACCGACTTTTTTTGTCGAGATAGTCTCAGGAGACTCAGTAACTATTTTTAGGAGCGTTTTCTCGGTCACGGTGCCGAGGACTCCGTACTGGCTGTTCAGCACAGGGATCTGGGCGAAGTCGTTGTCCTTCATTAGCTTCACTGCTTTCTCTACAGTGTCCCCCGGCTTTACAAAGATTATGTCGTTGTGCATTATTTCATGGGCATGCTTGCCAAGTATCTTGGACTGGTCTACCCTTAGGGAGGCATCCTGCAACGCCTCAAGCACGTTGTATACGGTCTTGTAACTGGGGTTAAGCCTTATTATGTCCTTTTCAAGCCTTGCTATCGTACTCTGGCTCATGCCGAGCGTCTTGGCTAGCTTCTTCTGGCTCAGGCCTACGGCCTTTCTTGTGTTCCTTATATGCAATGACAGCAGCTCCATTGAATCGAGTTCCGCGGGCATATTACTACCAATAATTTTAGTGCGGAAATAATTATATAATTGCAGGTATACGGCGTCCAGGAGACTGAGGGGGTTTTAGCAAAGGAGATAAGGCAGACATGCCAATCGCAATAAAACCTTGCTCTCGCAGGAAGGACAAGTGCATCATGTGCTACGGAACCGTGGAGCGCTAGGCCAGAGGGGCTGCCAGGGTTTGGCAGGCCTTCAGATAGGCTTGATGTGGGCAGGGCCTTCTCCCACACCATTCACCCATTATGCTAAAAAGGTTGCATGCCAATTCCACTGTATCGTGGTAGGCCCAAATGAGAATAGCTTTTGTATATGACATACCTTATCCCTGGCACAAAGGAGGTATAGAGCATATACTCAATGTGGAGGCGAGGGAGCTCGCAAAGAAGCACAAGGTGCACTTTTTTACGATGCGGTGGCCAGGCATGCGGAGCAAGTTCAGCTACCAGAATGTAACATATCATGCCTTTGGCACCATATCGGAGGAGGAGGCATACAAGCACGGCAGGAGGTCTATAAGGGAAGCTGTCAGGTTTTCCAGGTACATGAGAAACCTTTACAAATACGATTTTGATGTAGTCATAACAAACGCCTTTCCGATACTCCATCTGCAGGCCGTGAAGTCTTATTGCAGGTCAAGGAAGGCGAAGCTGATACTGAAGGTCGATGAGGTATGGGACCGAAGCTATTGGGTAAATTACCTCGGGCCGGTATTTGGAGATGTGGCGAATGCCTATGCCACCTCACTCATAAAGATAGATGGAGCAGAGTACGTGGCAAATTCATCATCCACCGCGGAGAAGCTAGTCAGGCTCGGTATAGAAGAGCGCAGGATAAGGGTATTTGCGCCTGTACTGGAGGATAACGAGATGGCAGCCATAAGGAAGGCGAGCAGGAAGAGATACAAGAGGGTCATCTTTTCCGGAAGGCTGATAAAAGAGAAAAGAGTGGACAAGTGGCTGCACATGATGAAACAGGTAATCGAAAAGGACAGCAGCATAAGCGGCTTGCTTATAGGAGATGGCGTGGAGAGAAACAAGATTGCAAAGGAGATGAAGGCGCTGGGCCTTGCAGGAAATGTTGAGATGAGGGGCTTCTTCAAGGACAAACGCGGGCTCTACAAAGCCATAGCCGAATCCAAGCTGCTGCTCCACATGGGAGAGCGGGAGGGACTCAGCATAATAGCTTTGGAAAGCCTTGCGCTTGGCACCCCGGTAATGGTGCCTGACTATTCGCCCATACCGAAGATAGTGAGGGACATGTGCGTGGTGGAAAAAGAGGGAAGGATACCTTCAAAGATACTTGAGGTGATGGGAAGCGGAGGCAGATATATAAAAAATGAGGAGAACCTTGAGACATTTTCAACATCAAATGTAATACCCTTTTATGATAAATTATTCTTAACTAGTGAGTAGATGCCGTCAATTATAGTCGCAATACCGAATGACAGTGGACTTGCCTCAGAAATAGGCAAGATAGGCTCACAGAACGGCATAACCTATTACAACAGAAAATCCGGCGACACTGTGGTGGTAGTGCTTACGCCTACAGACCCAGCATCCAAATTTTATGCAGTGGGAGAGATAATGTCGATGGCGGATGTCGCTGTGATAAGCACCGCAAATGTTGATGCGCTCATGGGAGAGTCAATAATAATGGCATCGATGCTTGGAAAGAAGACCATATTTACAAAGGATAATGACATATCCGGCATGCTGAAGAGCATAGCGATGAATGGGAGCGAATCCTGCGAAAGAAAAGAGGTTCTGGGAAAGCTGGAGGAGCTTGCGAGAAGCGCAGGGCAGGCCTCCAATGAGCTCAGGATAGACATAGACAAGTCATTTCCAGTAAAGGGAGTGGGAACGGTTCTTCTGGGGGTAGTACGTTCAGGAAAAGTCAGCGTGCACGATGTGTTGCATTCGAGCAGGGGCAAAGAGATACCAGTTAGATCCATACAAGTGCACGATGAAGACCAGCAGCAAGCAGTTGCAGGAGACAGGGTGGGAATAGCTGCCAAGGGGATAGATTACACAGAGGTCGAGAAAGGTGACGTGCTTTCGAGGGAAAAGAAGCAGAATGTAACTGCAGTGCATGCGAAAATCAGGAAGAGCCAGATAGTGAGGGACGTGGAGCTGGATGGCCTTAACTGCACGCTGGTGAGCGGATTCCTAGCAGTAAATTGCAGGTTGTCCAAGGAAGGAGAGGGCTTTTTAGTCAGACTCGAGAAACCCAGCGCCTTGTGGAAAGGAGATAGTTTTATTTTGATAAGAGAAAGGTCTCCGCGGGTCGTTGGCGCCGGAGAAGTTACAGACACAGGCTGATTCCTACTTGTTCTCCTTTGCCCTCTTGGCGTCGAAGGCCTTCGCATCAGCTATTATCATGTGCATGTTGCTCTCAAAGCCTATTGCAAGCTTGAATGCGTTCGGATCCATTGTTATCGTGCTGTCTGAGTACGGGTCGTTTATGTAGAATCCGTCTTTGTCGTAGCCCTTGACAACCACCCAGTGGGGTGACGACTCCAGATACGAATTTATTGCGTTTGCGTCTATGAGCACTATCGGCAGCGTGTTTGCCGAGAGCGCCTTCTTTATCGCCTGCACAGTAACAGCCCCATGCTCCTCATCTATCCCTATGTCGGCGGCTTTCTTCTTTATCTCGTTGAACGAGGCGGCAAGGGTGTCGAGATTTACGTTCTCGTAGACTGCGAGCCTCTTGTCATAGCCTTCGTCTTTTGTATTGCTGAGTATGCCTACCTTGGCACCGCGCTTTGCAAGTGCATAGGCGAGCCCGTACTTTGAGCCGTGCCAGACACTGCCATTAACCGATTCCTGCCATATGGAGTATTCGCTCTCTTTTCTGAACTTGAAATCCTGGTTAAGGAACTTCAGCACCATCATCGCAGAGGCAGCGGAGCTGGTGAACTCATCGCTCTGCGGATAGTGGGGTATCTCGAACGTAGCCTTGTCCTTTATCTTCGCCTTCCTTATCCTCATCAGCAACTTGCTAACCTTCTTTGGAGAGGCGCGTGGCTTGCTTGCTGCTTTTCCGGAAGTCTTTGAGTTTTTTGAGTTTGCCATTATCACACCAATCTGAGTGCAGGGAGAGAGATTTGTTCAAAGGTTATTGAACTCTCGTAGGCCTAAGCCAACGGATCTTGAGTCCGCCGCATTTGACCAGGCTCTGCCATCCCTGCAGCCCTTACTAATTATTACACCACATATAAAAAGGTGTCTAACCTATAATCCAATATATCGCCTTAGCCGATATATATTACTTTCTGTCTCCCGTTCCTTAGGCACTCGATAACGTAGTTGATGAAATGGAGGTAAAGAGAATTTCAGAATTCAAGTTTGAGATAGAGAAGGACGACTCGAAGGGGATGAACCGCGGCGTAAGCATATACTCGAGCGAGGAGATGCTGGAGCTGATGAAGAGGGACAGGACGCTGGGGCAGGCGGTCAACGCAACCACGCTCCCGGGGCTTTCGGGAAACATGATGGTCATGCCTGACGGACACGAGGGCTACGGATTCCCGGTCGGAGGCGTCGAAGCGTTCGACGCTGAGGATGGAATTATATCCCCAGGCGCGATAGGATTCGACATAAACTGTGGAGTGAGGCTCATAAAGACAGACATAGGGGAGAAAGAAGTCAGGCAGAAGCTGGTCCCCCTTGCCGATTCGCTTTTCAGGAATGTGCCCAGCGGCGTGGGAAGCAAGATGAGGCTTGGGCTTTCCGAGTCGGATCTGGGGAAAATTTGCGAGGAAGGCTCAGGATTCATAATAAGGAAAGGTTTCGGCGATCCCGAAGACAGGGCGCGTACAGAAGAAAGTGGAGGGATGGAGGGCGCGGACTTTTCAAAGATCAGCAAAGAGGCAAAAGCAAGAGGCATGTTTCAGCTCGGTACATTAGGTGCAGGAAACCATTTTCTTGAAGTGCAGAAAGTAGAGAAGGTATTTGACCAAGAGATAGCTAAGGCATACGGCCTTTGGGAAGGGCAGGTGGTAGTTATGGTGCATACTGGTTCGCGTGGATTTGGCCACCAGACATGCAGCGACTTCCTGAGAAGGCTTGTCGAATATCGGGAAAGGCAGAAGATAACGCTGGTGGATCCTGAATTGAGCTATGCTGAAATAGGGAGCCGGGAAGCCGACGACTATCTTGCAGCCATGAAGTGCGCCGTAAACTACGCCTTTACAAACCGTCAGATAATAACCAACTCTATAAGGAAGAGCTTTGAGGAGGTGTTCGGGAAGAGCCATGACGCCCTTGGAATGTCAATGCTGTACGACGTATCGCACAATATAGCCAAGCTCGAGGAACACGAGGTGGATGGAAGGCGAAAGAAGGTCTATGTGCACAGGAAGGGCGCTACAAGGGCGTTTCCGAAGGGACATCCAGATGTAACAAGGGAATACAGGAGCTGCGGGCAGCCGGTCCTTATACCGGGGAGCATGAGCACCGGGAGCTATGTGCTTACGGGAACCGCCGGCGCCATGAAGGAGACTTTTGGATCCTCATGCCATGGAGCAGGCAGGGTCATGTCAAGGCACCAGGCAATACGTGAGATTCCAGTCTCAAAAACGTTTGAAGAGCTCAAGAAGAAAAAGGTGGAGATACGGATAAAGACAAGGAGCCTTGTTAGCGAGGAGGCAGAGTGGGCATATAAGAAAATAGACTCTGTAGTCAGGGCCGTGGAGGGAGCCGAAATTGCTAAGATAGTTGCGCGGTGCACTCCGATGGCTGTCATAAAAGGATGATGGCCGGATGAGCCTGCAGGTTCGGCCAGGCATCATACCCGCGTTTCCTCGATTAGCCTAGATACCTTGTTCATCATAAAGACGGCATCAGGCATGCGCACATTAGAGACCAGGAGCTTCAGTACAGTATATGCCGAGGTGAGGTCTTTCCTGTTAGTCATCGCCTTTGCCAGATAAAATGAGGCATTGACATTGCCCTCGAGTATCAGGGCTTCTGCCTCGCGCTCTCCTTCCGGCAGCTTCGATTCTATCGAATAAACCATGTGCGCGTATCTGTATAGATGGCTTCTCCGCGAGCGCACGATTGAATGGAGGCGCTCTCCTGCTTTTTGGAGGTTCTTCAGCCTGACATAGGAGATAAATGCAAGGTAGGCGAGGTCAGGGTCGTGAATGCTATTTCCGTCATGGCCCTCCGAGTACGCAAGCGATTTGTAGAAAAGCTCCTTGTACTTGGCAGTGGAGTCCAGTGAGGCATATATGTTAGAGGAGTTTTCCTCCATAAAGCCCTTCCGGGAGTAGTTCAGGTCGTAGTATTGCACTCCTGATATGAATCGGTATATTTGCGCTGAGGCGAATAGAAGAAGCGGGTCTGTCGAGTTTGAAACGGCCGCATCTGTTTCTTTGGCAGCTTCGGCAAGCATGCCCTTGTCCAGAAGGGATTGTATATCTGCAAGAGGAGTCTCGGTGCGCGGCGAATGGACTTGGGGAGCTTCGGCTTCGCAGAAATGGCAGAAATTTACGGTTTTGCCCCCATATGCAATCTCGGAACCGCAGGCCGTGCACTCGGGTCTCTTCCCCTTTCTCCCGAAAAGATGCGCCAGCACTCCCTCTTCCATGCGCCTAATTGAATTTACATTGTTTTAGCTCTTTCGCTGCGTGCGCCTAGGCAATCGGAAGCTGGCATTACAAGTGGTTCTTTTGAGTAATGAGAGCCGGTGCATAATCTAAATAATAGCATATCGAATGAAGAATAGGGGATTTGATGGATGGAGGTCGCCAGCTGAGACACTATGTCGTTAAAGGAGAGCGCGTGAATGCACAGAGAACAGCAGGATTTGACAGGGTTGAGGCGCTGGACAGGCTCTTACTCTTTCTCGAAGGAGTCACGCCACCAGGAAGAAGAAATGGTGAACTTAACCTCGCGAAGGAGATAATTTCCAGAGCCAAAGAGAATGGAGCAGGTGCAGATTTTCTGGTATGCAGGACTGGCATTCCAGAAGAAAGACTTAGGCACATACTCGGAGGACTTGTAAGGCGCGAGTCGGTTGGGCATGCAGAGTTGGCATCGATAGCAAAGGCACTCGGATCCGATGTGGAGAGCCTCAGGAAAATCGCGGAGAGTGAAGAGGATACGGGCATGAGGGTTAATAGAAGGGGTCTCAACGTAGTATTCGCGGAGATGACAAGGGATACTGAACTGTATCCTGGAATGCATGCCAATGGGACAAGTTTTGGCGTTGGAATGAGGTCTTTGAGGACCAGGTTAGGCGTGCGAAGGAGGGAGCTATCCGCCCATAGCATGCAGAGCCCTGGACTTATAATAATAGGAGAGCACTGTATACTGCCTGACGAAGCGCTTGGCTATGTGTCAGGCCTTGCAAACACGCTTGGATGCTCAGTGGAAAGACTATGCGATGAAGGGGCATGGATAATGAGGAAGCTTGGGGTAAGCATCTCGGAGGAAGGCCCAGAGGAACTTCTTGCAGCAGTAAAAAGGTTCGTTTACTCCAGGCTCTGCTGAATTGGAAGGATTAGAGTGTTCGTAGAAACCGTGTCATTGGTTTTGGGTACATTAGGCAGGCGGGGAACGCCGGTGGTGGAAGATATTGTCAGTACTAAAGATAAGTTTTGCACGCAAGGCTTTGGGTCCATGAAATGGATGAAACTAAAATCGTAGTCGAGTATATAGAGTTAGATTTGCAAGTATTAGATGGTGTGATGGAATGAATGAAGACAGAAAGGAATTAAATAAAGGGAAGATGGAAATGTGGAAGAAAATGGAGGAGCTTCTGAACTCGATGGATCAGAAGGAACTCAAGGCATTCATACGCGGATATATGCTGGGAGAGCGGACGGCTGCAAAAAAGATGAGGAACGATGGATGCGGAGGAGGTGCCTGCGTGTGCTCTGGCGCTTCTTCGGCATGTGGCTGCGGAAAAGAGGAATGCCGCTGCGGAGAGGAAAGATAAGAGACATAAGGTTGGTAATACCGGGAGTGTAGGTGTGCTTCGGCATGGCTTATGCGAAGCGCCTTACTTCTTCCTGAAGACCGCGAACATGTGCATCCTATCAAAAGGCACTATTTCTACAGACTCGATAAGCTCAAAGGTTCTTGATACTTTTGCGAAGAACTCCCTGTAGACCTGCCTCGGAGACTTCGAGACGCTTATGCTCTGGGACTTGATTGCAACGTAGGCGAGCCCGCCTTTCCTTAGTAGGCCTCCGTTAAGCATAAGGAGTTCTGGCTGGTCCCTCGCGGAGACGTCCTGGTAAAGCACATCCACCGAACCCACATCTTCTGCATACTGCTCCAGATTCCTGGCGTCGTTGAATATAGGGAACATGTTCTCTCGCTGGTTGCATACCGAGATCAGCTGGCGCATGTTGTTCTCGGAGAATTCGACGCAATATAGACTTCCTTCGCGCCCTACTATGTCGCTTACATGGCTGCACGTTGTGCCTGTTGCTGCGCCCAGATATAATACGCTGGAGCCTTTCTTGATGGCCATATTTTTCATGCCTTTCAGTATTGCCGCAGCAAGCTTGCTGCGGTATGGATTCCATGTGCGGTATTCCTTGCCGTCCTTCTTAATGAGCTCTTCGTCGTACACTCTGACGCCGTGGACTAAGTTCTCGGTGGCTAGTCTCCCGTTTATCTTGAATACGCCTTCAAATGTTTCTCTGGATTCCATCGCATGCGCAGGTTTATGTTTTCTTCTGTTATTTATAGGTTAGTATGGCAGCCCGGGCTGAGAAGATTATAGACGATGCAGTAAAGCTCTCCGGAAGCGGAGGCAGTGTCGACGAGATAATATCGGATTTCGGAAAGCTGGTCCTCGATGCCTCTGGGGCCGAAAAAGCTGTTGCGAAATCCTTTATTGATGAGAAAGAGAAGCCAATGCAATCAGAAGAGGCTGTCTTGCGTGCAGGCATGCATTACATAGACAATTCGATTAGTGGGTATTCTGCGTACTCAGACATCATAGGATACCACAATGCAGGATTCAGGAGCTGCATGGTCATACCAATATCAGACGGGAAGAAAGGTTTTGGCAGCGTCACGCTGCTTTCAAAGAAGGAGGAATTCTTCTCTGATGAGCATGGGCGGCTGTTTACAAACGCCTCCAGAATAGTCGCACAGGGAATAGCAGCACGGGAAGGCAGGGAGATGGAA